>QCRB01000007.1 GCA_003209425.1 Prochlorococcus sp. AG-459-E08 | reverse complement strand
TAAACAAGGGGTATGGGTAGCTTGTCTCGACGATAATCCTATCGGTTCTATTGCGTGTATAAAATATAATTCCTCCTATGGTTTTATAGGTTTATTTATCGTTAAAAAAGAATTCCGAAATAATGGATATGGAGTGAGATTATGGAAACATGCCCTCGAATATTTAAAAAATGTTGATTGTATTGGTCTTGAGGCTGCCCCAGATAGATTGAATGATTACGCAAAGTGGGGGTTTAGAAAATCTTCCATTACAAATCGATGGAAATTAAATGGGTCTCAAGATTTGCCATTGAGAAATTTCTATAAAGATCAATTTCATTCTTTTAAAGTTGTTCCAGGCAATAAAATTTCCTCAGAAGCGGTCCTAATTTATGATGATCAAAGAGAACCTAGTCCCAGACCGCATTTTCTAAATGACTGGTTGAAAAATTCTCATGGTAATGTCAGTGCAATTGTCGATACTAATGGGATGTGCCATGGATTTGGCAGGATAAGACCTTGTGTATTGGATGATAATGAGCAAGGCTGGAGAATCGGACCTCTTTTAGCGGATACCCCACCACTTGCTGAACTATTGATAAGGGAGTTAGTTGGTGATTTAGATGCCCAAATCTTATTGGATTGCTCTAATCTGAATCCTTATGCAAATTATCTTTTATCAAGTTTGGGATTTGAGGAAATATCAAAAACTTACAGAATGTATAAAGGCATTCAACCTCCCTGCCCAATGAATCAAGTATACGGACTTGCCTGCTTGGAACTGGGGTGATTCCCTTTAAAGCGTGCATTTTGCCTTTTGTTTTTGTAATACTTAAGGAAGTTTGTTCGATTATTCATAGGCTTAACTTTCAGAAGGCTTCAAAATTTTTTCTACAATATCTGCGTTGATTATAGTGATCTCTCCATTATCAATATTGGCAACTTGAAACAAGGTCCATGAATTTGGATTTCTAGCTCCTCCTATACAGTCGATAACTTGACCGACCCAATAATTTTTATTCTCTTCCTTAGTATTTCCGCAATTTTCTTTTTTAATTGCGACATAATCACCAGCCCTAACGAAAAGAAACTCAGGAGTTGCTGAACTCACAATAAATAGCTAATAGTATATACGTACTATATTAAGTTATTGGTTTTGTTGCCGAACTTTGAATTATTTAGCAAACTAGGGGTAATTCAAAAATAAAATGGAATCAACTGAAATAGCTATATTTTCAACATTATTGGGGTTAATTTTAGCTTTAACTGACGCTTATATAGAAAGAAATATTCCTGGCTAATGATTTAATTCATTTCTTAAACTAAATAAGATTTAAGCTGGTCTAATATGTCGGCACGGTTGGAAACTAATTTTGTAAAAACTAAATATATCAACCCTCCCATTGCAAGCCTTCCGTTAATTTTCTCTATCCTCTTTAGTTTTCTCAACAGATTAATTTTGCGATTAAACAAAATTTAAAGGGAATAAAAAATAAAAAAGTATTGAATGCATCAAAATTAAAAAAAATTACAGATTTATAGAAATATTATTCCAAACACGAATTAAAATTAAAGCCAAGCTTCTTTCATCTCAAGATAAAGCCTCTCACTCTCAGCAGAATTAATTTTGCTGTCTGTATAGGATTGTTGCTGTTGCTGTTGCTGCTGCTGAGTTGAGTTAGTATTAGGATTTTGGGCTTCGCTCATTAGAGGGACTTTGAATTTGTGTTTATTCTCTCATATTTAGAGCTTTTTTTGTCAACTTAGATTCTTAAATTTTATTTAAATTTTTTGCGTTTTTAATTTCCTGTTTTGAGTGAAGTTATTTTGCTACAGTGATTTTGGTGTATAGAAATTTAACTTCCCAATATACAATTCCTAAGAAGATAGCACTTGCAACAATAATTTCAGAAATGGCCAACATTTTATTTATTAGTACTAATTTAATTTTGGTATCAATTTACACAGAATGCAATAGGTACTAATTACATTTAAGATTTTAAAAAACTTACTTAATAAAATAAAGCGTCGAAATAATATAAAATTTTAAGTTAGATACATATTATTTTCGTGGGGAATTTCATAAATTCAACAATTCTTATACCTTTAATACCTCTAGTTACTACTCTATCAATTTTTATTTTATTGGTAAGTTTTAACAGAACACTTAACAGGCTAACAAAACCAGTTACTGCGCTTTTTGCATTATCTTTATTAAGTTCTGCTTTGATAAGCTCATTTGACTATTTCAAGAAAATAGAAAAAGAATTAGTTTTATCTGAATTCCTTAAATTTTTTGAAGAAACAAATTTAGTTATACATCTTAATTTAATAAATGAAAAAATTATAATTTTTTTCTCATTAATAATGATGTTAATAATTGGAATATCTTTTTATAGATTACCTAGAAAAAAAGGTTATGTCGCATTGATGATTGGCCTAGGATTTATATCTTCTTCTTTAATGATTTCAATATTGCTTATAGATTTTTCAGCGCTAATCTAAACTGTATTAAGCATTGACAAAGCTTGGTTAAGTTCTTTGACATGATTTAATTCATCTTGAGCGATTTCTTTTATTTTTTGGTCATTTGGATTATCTATTAAATATTTAGAATAAGTTTCAAATGCATGTTCTTCAATTTTTATGTTGACGTCATAAGCATTAGCTGGAGAGAGGAAATAATAAAAAACCATGATCCAATAATAAACAAGCACAAGGTGTCTCGCAAAAAATCTATCAATCCAGAATCTATCTCCCCCTCTTTTCTCCATTTCTTTAAGGTGCTCAGTTTCGTTAATAGCTTGATAAAAATGTTCTTTCATTAATATCATTGTTGTTTCATTTTTAATTCCTAGGGATTCTTTAAAATGAAGAACTGAAAGGAATGCAAAATAAGGTGATCTAGCTATTACTTCTAGAACCCAAAATCTTTGTAAAGATCTGCCAGAGTATATGAAGTCTAAGAAGTTGACGGTACTATTCAAAATCAAAGAATTTAATTTCTTCATAAATTTAGTTTTTCTTTAAGTATAATTACTTAGATGTTCGAGGTCTATAATGTATTTAAATAATTAACTAAAAATTAATATTTATGATCAAAAAATTTGTTGTCCATTGAAATATTTTTTTTTCATGTATTAATTGGATAGATTAAAATTTTATATGACAACTACTGAAAAAATTGCAAATGCCAAAAAGAGGATTGATGAACTAGAAAGACTTATAAAATATTGGAATGTTTCAGACCATGATGAGGAAAAAATATTAAATTTTACAATGAATACTGAAAATAAAGTTGCTTAGACATTGATGATTAAAGCTAATTAACTTTTATCTACTTAAAGTGATTTAATATCTTTGACTATTCAAATATTCTTTAATCTATAAATAGAGCAATTAAACCTATTCTCAAAAACGGTAAGGAAGAAATAATCTAGAAAAAAAATCCATATGAAAACATTTTCAAAAAAATATTTAGTTCCTATTAAATTTATACCATGGTTTTTTTGGGTATTAATATCTTTTATGAGTATATATTTGTGTAAGACAGCATGGGTAAATTGAATAATTAATTCATCTAACTTCTTCTTAGCCAACCAGGAGCACCGCCAAACCAATCTGATATATCATCTTCATTTGGGTTGAAATGATTTTCTTTATCTAATCCGTCTATCCCAAATAATTGTAAGAGGTTATCAATTCCCCCATCATTTTTTGTACCATTCCTTCTGAAGCTGTTAGCTTTTTTCAGCCAAAGAGAAATTGTAGAATTATGGTGTGCAAATTTCTCAACATATATCCTTTCTTCTAATGTAATCGATTTATCTTGAGCAATTCTTTTAATTATTCCCTGGATCTTTAGCCTTTTTTGATTACTAAGAAGCATTTTTTATCAATTCATTAGTCTTTTTATAGTAAGGATTATTAAAAATATCTCGTCTATGTTAATTTCAACAAATTCACTATTTTAAAAGGGTTTTTAGCTAGAAGAGTTTTGAAACACTAAAAAAGGGATCAAGAAGTTATTTATGGTACGTTGATTCATTTATGAAACTATTAAATTTATAAAAATTAGATAATCAATTCACTCTCAAAGACTCTTAAAGAAAAGCGATCTAGCTTGTTGCACTATAGTAAATCTGTACTATTATTAGTACAGATGTATTATTAAGATATGAAAGTGATTTCATCTTCTCCTTATGCCCCTTTTAATTCAAAAGAGTGGAATTCTCTAATAAGCAAAAATGCAAAGTTTGAAAATACTCCAATAAAGATTCAAAAAAAATTTTATAGAACTTTTACTCTAAAAAAGATTAACAAAGATGAATTTTTGCAAGAGAAGAATGAATTGCATCAACAAATGCAACTTGTATTCGGATAGAAAAATATCGACTAACAATCTTTTTATTGAATATTATTTTACGGGATCCAATTTTTTGTTAGATTAGTAGAAATACAATAAGGATTTAATTTGGCTGTAGATCGAGAACTTTTAAAAGAAGTTACCCAGGAACTTTGGAATACTGTAAAAAAACTAAGACCAGAAATTGATCGGCAAACTCGACTTCAATTAGTTTTAAAGGCCTTATTAACTATTGGAGATTTGCCAGATCAAATGCAGGCTGCCATGGTAGTTGGTGTTTGCGCAGAAATGGATAAGAGTGAAGTTAATAATGTTGAAGCTAATTCGCAAACCAAAGATTCAAGCGGACTTGATACTTCTACAGGCAGAAAAGTAGTTAGAAGAAGTTCAGCTAAATAAACTTTAAAACGATCATCCTTTAATTTTCTTTGATTCGTTTTTATTAAGTCTATTGAATAGGTAATATGAAATCACAAGTAGGAGAGGAACGAATATTGAATGTAAAGTCATCATTAATTCTGTTTGGCCCATTCCTATAAGATTTGACTCGTTTGGAAGTTGTTCTGACCAAGTGCCAACTAAATGCCAGGCTTGAGGAATTGATAAGAAAAACATATAAGAGTTATAAGTTAAGTTTATGTTCAGATAAAGATTATCATTATTGAACGTTTTTGCTTTCTTTATTCTTATTTCTTAACTAAGTATTTGTGGAGTTATAAAAAAGAACTTGATTCATAAATTTATTTTCTTAAGAAGAGTTTTGAATTCTTTTTTACCAATAATTTTTTCAGCTGCGTAAGCGCCACTTGCTGAAACAGCAGGAATTCCAATACCTGGAAATGTACTTGCACCGCAAGTAAATAAATTTTTCACTGGAGTTTTGCAGCCTGGGAAAAGACCTTTTGCTGCAGATAATGCAGGGCCGTAACTACCGCAATAGGTATTGGTGAATTTTTTATGAGTGATTGGGGTTCCTAGCATCTTTAAATCAATCCTTTCATCTATATCAGGGATGAATTTTCGCACTACATTAAGGAATATTGAACATCTTTCTTCTTTCAAATTTCTATATTCTAGTTCCTTTGGATTTAAGTTTTCCCAAATTTCCCAAGGTTCATTTGCGGGAGTATATCCATGAAGAACATGTTTTCCTTCAGGGGCCATATTTTTATCTAAAACAGATGGGATTGAAAAAACAGCTATATTTCTTTCTGCGGTTATACCTTTTCCCCACTCATCGACATGTATCGCATGTATTGGCAAATTTTCAAGACCATCAGCATCAAAACCTAGATGTATATGAAGGAAAGAATCACATTTATTAGGGTTCAAAACTTTTGTATTCCATTTTTTTGAAATTTCATTTGGAATCAACTTCTTTAAATTCCAAACATCAGTATTCGTGACAACAGATTCACAACTATAACTAGAACCATTATTAAGAGTTATACCTGTGGCTAAATTTTTATTGAAGTTAATTGTCTTTACTCTGGAAGAAAGAATTAATTCTCCTCCATTTTTTTTAAATCCATTAATTAAGGCTTTTACGATAGATTCACTACCTCCTTTGGGGTATTCAAGGTATGAATTTGGTTCAAACCATTCGTTAAATAAAGTAGCCATCGCAGCTGTATTTGTATCATGCATTGACATACCACTTATCAAAAAGCTCAATAAATCAACCCAATTTCTGAGAAAAGGATCCTCTAGATGATTATTTACTAAATTCCCGAAGCCTTTATTAATTTTTGGTATTTGATTGATATTAGGTAAAAATTTTGAGGTTAAATTTATTAGATCTAAGAAATTTATTGATTCGGGAGAAAATGAGAGTAAAGGTATTTCATTTATTATTTGGCTAAGAGGCTTTATTTCGGAAATAAATGATTCCCATTCTTTAACAGATTTCTCACCTCTTAAAGCTTTAATTGTTTGTTTAAAAGGTTCTTCCCCCACATCAAGATTAAAATTGCCCTCTGGGACAATTACTTGCCAACCTTTGTATTGAGATAGTTCAACTTCTTCATCAAGTAATTTAAGAATTTGCCCTAAGGGATTAGTTGTTGGCCATTTACCTATTCCACTCCACAATGAAGGACCTGATTCGAAAGTGTAACCTTTTCTTTTGAAACTGTGAGCAACACCTCCCGGTTGGTTATGAGCTTCACATATAAGTACCTTTTTACCGGATAAAGCGAGAATCGAACCGCAACATAGCCCCCCTATTCCACTTCCAACTATTACAACATCATACTTATCCATTAAATATTTACTTTACTCTTCTAGAAAACTAATTTGTTTTAGACAAATGTATTAGTTGAAGTTGTAATACTTAGTACAACAGCTAGGAAAAATATGTAAGGAACCGCTTTTAGAGGTATGTATCCTTGACTTTTAGAAATAAAATCCATTGATTTGATTACTTTATGTAAATATAATAACGAGTTCTTGTTCCTTATGTGTGCCAAAAAATTATTTTCTTGGAAATATATTGAAACAAAGAAATCTTTTTGGAGAGATTTTTTAACAAGGAACATTTTTTGAGTAGTTATCTTAGTATTTGATTCTTAGATTAAATCTATTATGAAAAACTTTCCTGATATTAATGAGATAAAGCTATTAGAAAAAAATTCTCAAAAAAATGGTAGCGGAATTGTACATGAGGAATTGTTAGGAATATGGAAATTCAAGTATGTATGGGGAAAGAAGTCAGATGAAATCAAAAATATACCCAGTTCGATTCTCCAAGTATTGTCGGCAAGACTCGAATTAAAAAGTAAAAATAAAGAGGATCAAATAAACTATGAAATAAAAAATTCAATTAATTTCGGATTATTAAATATTACTTTTATAGGCAGCGCAGAATTAAAAGGGTTTAGACCTTTATTGGCTTTCTATTTTGAAGAATTGAAAATTAGTATTAGTAGTTTTCCTATATTTAATAAGGAATTAAAAAAACCAGAAGATAAAAAAATGCCTTTTTTCTCACTTGTGGGAATTAACACTAAAGATAATTGGTTATGTGCTCGAGGCAGGGGCGGAGGGCTTGCAATATGGGTTAAGTCTTAATTTAGTGGTATTCTCCTGGATGATCTACCTTTCTTACGGTAACTTTATCAACTTTTTGTCCATTAAATCTTAAGAGATCATCTCCTGAAAAGTCATAACCTAAGTGTTGACCTATTAGGGCTACATCATCTGCTGTAGAGGATGTAGTAACCTGCTTTTTTAAGTCTTCATCAGATTGCATCTTAATTAAAAATTTTCTTATTTCAGAAAAACTCATTACTAGAATTTGATTGATTGATGTTAAAGAAATTTATAAAATCTTTTTCTTAGCAAGAACAAGATAAATAGATAATCATTATACTATTTTTATGACTTACTTATTCCTCTATATAGTTGGCATAATTTTAATATGGTGGACATATCGTGTCGGATGGCTTGAGGCGCTCAAAACAGTAATTAAAGTTATAGTTCCCTCAGCGCTTATTATTTTATTTAATGTAAAAGCCGGAAGATTACTTTTTAAAAGTCCTTTAGTCGGTTTATTAAGCGCTTTGCCTACGTCTATTTTTATTTTTAGAGGTTCATTGCCTTTAGTTAGTTATATAAATAACTGGATAGAAAATAAAATAAATAATTATGATGATTCGGAAGTAATAGATACTGATTTCGTTTCTTTAGATGATTAATTTAATTTAATCAAATCCAAGAAATAATTCTTTGTGTACAACAAGAACATCAAATAGAGTTGTCCCATGAATAGGACTTAATGGAATCTTGTCTATATTAAATGCTTCTGCGCAAATTAAATGAGCATCCCATTTTGTATCGTCATCACTAATTTGAATTGACCACTCAATTACTTTTTTGAAATGATCTGGCATCTCCGAACCAATTTTTCTGCAAATTTGGCATAGAACTGACAAAAGAGGAGGTTTTGATGGCCTTTTTAAATCCTTAATAAGACTTGGCTGTGTAAAAACACTTGTATAGCGGATGTAGTCTATCAATTCATATTCTTCTTTAGTAAGAGCTGCTTTATCTAATGCTCTTTCAAATTCGTCTACAGGGGTTATGGGCCTATCCAAGATATTAGTTGTTGCTGTTTTCTGAATCTATTTTTTCTTGATTAATTTCATTTTTTTGATTGCTTTCTAAAGATTTAGGAGATTCATCTTTATCTTCCTCGTTCATAACTTGATCGATTTCATTTTGAAATTCATTCGACGCTTTTTTAAGACTTTTCAAAGTTTTACCAAGCTGTTTTCCTAATTCTGGAAGCTTTTTTGGACCAAAAATTAAAAGAGCCAAGATAAGTATTACAGTAACTTCAGGCAAACCTACACCAAAAATATTCATAGCTGATAATTATTTAACTAATTAGAAAATCTACTATTAAATATAGTCAAATCATTTGAAAATTTCATTCTCGGAACAGCTTTATTAATATTAAAAAATTTTGAAAAATATTATTGTTATTAATACTCCTTTAAAGAAAACTAACCAAAGTAATTGATAATCACTCAATTTGAATTTTTTTTGGTACCAATTTATAAGAGTTTTATGTTTATCTATTAATTTTCTCATTTTCACAAAGATTATTTATTACTATCACTTATTTTATCTTAATTTCTTTTATTATTATTTTATAGAAATCATAGATTCAACTCAAATTTGATTATTCTATTAAAATTTAATTTTTTCTAAATTAATTTTTTTCTAAATCATTGAAACTGTTCGCTAGGTATCTATTATCTTACAAAAAATGAAGTACTTATTTGTTGTTTTTTACCTATTTTTTCTAATTTATCCAGCTGAAGCCGTTACCACAAAAATGTTTAAAGTATTGGATACGTGTGCAAGATATCGACTCGGTGAGATTAATGCTAATGAGGCTATAGAAAAACTAAAATTAAAATTAACGAATTCTTCAACTAGTCAGCCAAAGGACCTAGTGAAAAAATATTGCTCAGTATTTACTCCAAATGAAAAAATTGAATTTTAATTTTAGCACTATATATTTAATTATTCTTTTTTGAATAATCTTTAGCTTTGTTTCTTATTTCTTTAACTTTTTTAAAATTAGTTATTTTTAAATTAAAAATAACTCCCAAAAAAAGAATAAGAAATAAAAAAATATAAATTATTAATTCCATATTATTGAATTAATAAATTTACCATAGTTAAATTCACCCTAGTTTATTTCAATAATTTTTTAGTATCTTATAAAACAAAAAAACTGACTTTAATATCAGTTATTTACTTTAAGGCCACAAAAAAAACATATTAACCTCTAATATGGAACTTTATAAGAATCATCGTGCAGATTGGAGATAAAATTCCAGAATTTTCTTTACTGGATCAAAATGGAGTTAAAAGATCAAATAAAGGTTTAAAAAATCCCCTTGTTTTGTTTTTTTATCCAAAAGATGATACGCCGGGTTGCACTATAGAAGTTTGCGGATTTAGAGATAAATATGACTTATTTAAAGTATTAGGTGCACAAGTTTGGGGAGTAAGTAATGGAAGTTCCTCAAGTCATTTGGCATTCGCTAATAAAAATAAATTACAATATCCATTACTTTGTGATAAGAATGACTCTCTTAGGAAAACTTTTAAAGTTCCAAAAGTATTAGGTTTTATGGATGGTAGGGTAACTTACGTTATTGATCGCAAAGGGACAGTTAGGCATATTTTTAGAGATTTATTGAATGGTCCTGAACACATTAAAGAGGCTATTAGAGTACTTAAGGAAATTCAAAATCAATAAATTATTATTCAAAGAATTTTAGATTAATAAGTTTTGTTTTATTATAGTTTCAGCTTTTTTTTAATATATGGAGAAAATGGGAATGCAGGCTGTTGATCTTGCTATTCAAAATGGAGTGGATCTTGACGGTACTCCAATCCCTCAAAAAATGCTAGATCTATACAATAGAATTATGGATGAGGAGAATAAAAGACAAAGGAGTGGGGTTAAAAAATCAATGAGAAATAGATGCGTCAAAACGGGTTCTAAGCATTTTGATAAAGAAACATTGAATCAATTATTAATAGACTCGGGATGGGAAGGTCTTAAAGAAAAGGAAATTTTATTTTTTTATAACTAAAAAAATTTTTAAATTATCTTGAAAATTATATATGGGAATTTTTTACTTAAATTAAAAAACTTAGAACTAATAAAATATTTTTTGATCTAATTTTTTGAATTATTTAAACCATCCTTTTTTGGTAGTGGATATTATTTTCTCTTTTTCAGCTTTTGTTTTATTACTTGCTTTTTTGAAAGCTAAGTTGGCTTCTATGACTGTAACTATTGATATGAAAAAAAGACCAGAAATTCCAATTATTTGTTCATTTTGAGAAGGCTCTGAATCACCTTGTAAAAATATACCTAAAGCGAACCATGCAGTACTAGCAGTGATGGTAAAAAAATAGGGTTTCCATCTTCTTTGATATAAGTAACCCGATCCTAAACCAGGAAGAAAATTTAGAAAAGATGCTACCCACCCTTTTGAAGATGCAAGTATGTCGTCTCTTGAGGGATAAGACATTTATGTTAGGTATTTATTAAATGTGAATTTATATAAGCAAAAGATATTGCTGCACAAATTACCCAGCTAAAGGGTAAAAACATTCTTATTTTTTCTTTATTATTATTCATTTTTTTATTATGGAAAATATTTTTAAAATCTGTGGATTTCATGGATACCTTAAAACTAGAAGAATTAAAAAAGACGGTTCAAAACCGTCTTTGAAAGAAGTAATTTCTCTAAAAATAAATTATTTATTTTTTGAGGCTGAGAGTACTTTAAGTTCTTTCTTTACTTCTTTTTCTCTCTCTTCAAGATGTTTTAGTTGAGCTTTAAAAGCATCTTCAAGTCTTACTTTTTGTGCTGTAATTTCATCAAGCTCTTCTTGATGTTGGTTTTTCTTTAACTCCTTCATTTCACTATCAGAAATAACATAGACTGGGTGATATGAAGGTGTTTCAAAAAGAAGATCAAACATTGAATACATAAGTGACCTTTGAATTAGTACAAATTCAATATCTGATAATTTTTTGAATTTTGAAAGGATAAATACCGAAGATATTGATACGGCAAATACACCGAATTTCGGTTTACCTAACATAACCGCCCAGTATTTACCGATCGAATTTTAAGGTATGTTCTAAAGTATTAGTGAGTTTATTTTAAAAAACTAAAACAAGAAGAACTAAAAATGGATTTAAAAATTACTAAAACATTAGTAATCCCATCCAACGAAATTAAGTGGCGATTTTCCAGATCCTCTGGTCCTGGAGGGCAAAATGTAAATAAAATTGAAAGCAGAGTAGAGATTATTTTTAATTTAGAAGATTCAAAAGTATTAAATGATTATCAGAAAGTAATTCTTAAGAGAAACTTGAAAAACAAATTAGTCAATAATAGCTTACGTTTAGCGGTTCAAGAACACAGAAATCAATTTTTAAATAGGCATCTAGCTTTAATAAAATTTGGTTCAATCATAAAAGATGCTTTAAATAAACCATTTAAATTAAGAAAATCTACACAACCTACCAAAGCATCAAAAAAGAAAAGAGTTGAGTTTAAGAAAAAGCGTGGCGAATTGAAAAAAAGTAGACAAAAAGAAAAAACATATCAAATATAAATAAATTAAATAAATATTTTCCTTGCAGATTGCAATCAAAGCATGTGATAAATTTAACTTTATTTTGGTTTATTGAATTCAACTAATGATTTCTGGTTAATTGACTCCAATTTTGTAGGGGTGATGCGTTTCTACAAAGATAAAGATCATTCTGATAAATCTATTGATTATATGTTTATTGAAGAAGGAATTATTATGGGAATTCATGGAGAAAATCCTCCATTAATGAAAACTAGAAAAAAAATTGTTACCCAAGAAGCAAGATTATTATGGCAAAAATTATTAAATGAAGGTTGGCAAAAAACTAGTAAAAAATGGTGAGGAAATTCAAAAATAAATTTTTTTAATTTCAGAAAATAAATGAACCTTTAGGATATAGCCTGGAAATTTTTTTATGTTTTAAAAATCTCTTTTTTTTGATGTCGTTTTCATATCTTCTCAACATCATTAGATAGTTTGTAACTCCAAAAATTACTAAAAAGATAATAAATCTTATTCCTGCCTCAAAGTTCATATGAGTATTTAGCTTTATTCTAATCTGACAATTATTAATCAATAATCAATCAGTATTTATATCTAATTAAAACTTCTAGGAGAAATCTTTTTTGATTTTACGCCATAAAAAACACATAACAAAAGTAATATTAAAATTGCACTAAAACTTCCTATTGGGTTGGGAATATTTTGTGTAAAAGGCCCTGATAAAAAAGAAGGTGTATTTTCTTTGAATTCTATTAATCCATTATTTGTAAAAAACCAAATACCCACAAGTCCTCCATGAATTCCTATGCAATTCCATAAAGAACCTTTATTTCTAATTCTTACTAATGATAGAAATATCCCAAGTAAAATAAATCCTAAACGTAATCCTATTATGTTCCCAAAATTCTCATTTGATAAATTATGAACGAAGCTAAAAACTATAGCTTGTAGAGCTATTGATATTTTTGTACCATATTCAAATTTTAATTCTTCTAGTAACCAGCCTCTAAAAATTATTTCCTCTGCGAATCCAACACCTAATCCCAGTAAAATAGAATTTAACAATATGCTAGGCGAGAATTCACCTATCCAAGAAATATAACCTTTTTGCAATAGTGGTACTAAAATTAGAATTATTAAAACTAAAGCAAATAAAATACCTTGAGAAAAATTGACAAAGTTTTTTAAGAATTTGTCTTTATTTATCCCAAGAAGTACCCAAGCACTTGATTTATTTCGTTTGATATAAAACCAATATGGTAGTAAAAAGATAAAAAGTAAGAAAGTAATAATAGTACCAACTAAGGATAAATTTTCTTTTTCAAAATTGAATAATAAAAGTGGCTGAGATAAAGCCCAGCCAATGCCATAAAGAATTGGAATAAAAAATATAGTGGATAAAAATCTTGGTCTTAAAAGAAAAAAACTTTTAAGTAATATCATTACATTTTTCATTTTAGTTTGAATATTAATTAACCTCAGCCTTTGCCTTTTAATAGTCTAACTACTTGTTCAAAAAGATTTAATTTTTTCTTCTTACTATAATTTATTTTTTTTGAGAGATGAGATAAATCTTTATAAAATTGACGAGTTATTTTATCTTCTTTATCACTAGGCCAAAGTAAGTCTGAGCCTTCTTCATATTCCTCTGTATATCTCTCTTTATTCAAATGTTTTTTTATATCGTAATAATTTTAATTTTACTTATTGCAAATGCATAAAAGTGATGTTTATTAAATTTGTGTATTTATTTTAAATTTATGCTTATTAATCTTTCAACTTTCATTTTTACATTATTATCTCCATTTCTTATTTTTGCAGTAATAGTATCTGTTTTCTTATTTCATTAGGAAGTATTTATCAAAAAATTTAACTAATTTAAGGGTTTATTATGCCTGCTTTTTCTAATACAAATGATAAAACTGCAATTATCGCCATTAATGTTAAGATCTTGTTCTTTTTGATGAAATCCATAATGAATATTAATAATCTATTTATTAAATTCTTATATAGAATAATAAATAATTTAAATCATTATATCAATTACGATGGAGCCAATATATTTAGGAGATTTAGTTCCCTCAATAGCTTTTTCTAAAAAGATTATTAAAAAATATTATAAAGGTATAAAGGAGGGGGGATTTTATGAAGAACCTACTGGAAGAGATTTTAATTACCCTAATTGGTAAATATGCTTACTACAAAAATAACTTTTGCCTTGGCAGATTGGATTAGAGAGTGGCGTAAGTGCCGGGATAAGAATCCTTCTATTGATGAGTGTGTACAGTTTGTTGAGTGGAAATTGGAAGATTATAAACTTTCTGATAGTGATAAAAGAATAATTGAATCTATTTTGCTCTATGAATCTGAATAACTAAGGATTATAGACTTTAATTTTTAAATTTATCTATAAAAAACAAAGGATCATTAAAATCCTCTTATAAATTAAGAAAAAAGTAAATCAGCATATTTACGGATTTACTGAAATTATAAAAAGGAGTAATTTATAAATGTTGAGTTCGGAGGCAATCTAAATGATTGATAGTCCGCCTGAAATTTAGCAAATTCCAAAATATAGGAAGCGTATTCCTGAGAATGGGATTATTCGAAAATTCAAGTTCAATCAATTAGTCTGATAAGACTTCGCTTTATAATTACTAGCGACAACAGGTACTGAAATTATCGAGAGAAATCCCCGAATTCACGTATTCTAGGTTTATGAGTAAATAGACTTTAAAATATGTAATTTTATATCCTGTTAGAAGGAAATCAAATATCAAAAAGGACTGTACCACCAGTCCTTTTTTTTAACAAATTACTTTTAAACTAGACTTCTTTTTGGATACTATGGATAAATAAAGTGATTAAAAATATTTCAAAATGAAAGATCAAGTCTTGTTTCCGAAAATTGAAGTACGTGAAAAGGGTTTTTTACAAGTAAGTGATATTCATACTATTTATTGGGAAAGATCTGGCAATCCAAAAGGCAAAAAAATTCTTGTTATTCATGGAGGTCCAGGAGGAGGAAGTCAACCAAGATATAGAAGATACTTTGACCCAGATAAATTCGATATTATTCAATTTGACCAAAGAGGTTGCGGTTCTTCAACTCCTTTCTCCGAATTAAAAGAAAATACGACCAATCATTTAGTTGATGATATTGAGAAATTAAGGATCCTTTTAAAAATAGATACTTGGCATTTGTTTGGTGGATCTTGGGGCTCAACACTTTCACTTATATACGCGATTAAAAATCCCTCAAGAGTTATCAGCTTAACTTTGCGAGGAATATTTTTATGTAGAAAGTTTGAATTATTGTGGTTCTATCAATATGGTGCAAGTGAGATATTCCCCGATGAATTTGAAGAATATATTTCTGTAATACCAAAAGAAGAAAGAAATGATTTAATAAGTTCTTTTTATAAATATCTAACATCATCAGATGCAAATCTTAGATCAAAAGCAGCAGCAGCTTGGACAAAATGGGAACTCTCAACAAGTCATTTAATAAATAATAAATTTGATTTTGATAAGTCTGAAGTTAATTCTTTTTCAGATGCCTTTGCAAGGATCGAATGTCATTATTTTATTAATAAAATCTTCTTAGAGGATGATTTTATTTTGAAAAATATAAAAACAATAGAATCTATTCCAACAAAAATAATTCAGGGCAGGTATGACGTGGTATGTCCTGTTAGGAGTGCTTGGGATCTAAATAAAAAATTAAAGAATTCTGAATTAATTATTGTTGGTGATGCTGGTCATTCAATGAGTGAAAAAGGTATTACTATCGAACTAATAAAAGCTGTAAAAGGAATTCAAAATCTCTAAAAGAGAGAATTTTCCTTTAAAAATTAAAGGCCATTATCTTCTATATTTTGTGCAATACTCCTAAGAAGTTCGACGATATCAGAATCTTCGCATTTAGTATCTTCTTTGAGCAAAATGCACTCGTCTCTAATACTTACATTAGTACTCCACCATATACCTGAACTATTGGTATCGTCCCATTCAAATCTTTCAGACATAATTAATAAAATCTAATAAATACATTAAAGCTTGCATTAGTTCATCGTGGATTGATATATTTAATTTCAAAATTTTAAAAGCTTTCCTAGGAGCTAAAAGGAATTTAGAAATTTCTGACAATAAAATTCAGAAATCTAATTTCAGTTCGTATTGTAGTTCCTGAGACACTATTTTTTTATTATTTATATTTTTTCTAAGCCTTTTTCTAGAGCCATGCTTTAAATAAATTTCTTTTGAGATATCCCAATATCCATCCTTTTTAGTGATTTCCTGGATTTTCTTCTTTGCAGTTTTAGTGCTATTTGGGATGTCAATTATTGGTCTTATGTAATTAATTTGTTCATATTCTTCTTGATTAAATCTAGATAATAGCCATGGTTCATGAATGAAATTAAGTGATATATCCTTTAATTCTGGTATCCATTTTTTTATAAATTTCCCTTGAGGATCATGATCTTTTCCCTGCTTAATAGGATTATAAATTCTATTGGTATTTATAGAAGTAGTTCCAGATTGCATTTGGCATTGGTTCCAATGTATTCCAGGCTCATAATCTACAAATTTATTTGCTAATTCAGAACCTGAATCTTGCCATGGTAGCCATAAATTATAGCTAGCAAAAGACATTAACATCGCTCTCATCCTGAAGTTAATCCATCCATTGAAATTTAATGAACGCATACATGCATCTACAAAAGGAAAGCCCGTATTACCTGAACTCCATGAATAAAGTAATTCATTATTTTGTTTTCTAATATTTTTAAAAAAAGGATGGTATTCCCTAAACTCTAGTTCTGGTTCACTTTCAAGTTTCTGAATAAAATGACAATGCCAAGTTAATCTGCTTTTTAACATCCTTGAATTATTGTTTTTTGATATATTTGCCTTTTTAAAAATTTCTTTTAATGAAATGCATCCCCAACAAATGTATGGTGATAGTCTTGTACAACTATCAAATGATTTTTCTGGGCTAGATATATCTTTTGAATAAGAATCTAATTTATTACTAAAGAAGTATTGCATTCTCTCTAAACCTTTCTTTCTTCCACCTTGCATTCTTCCTGGACAAGTTTCTTTTTTAAAGGTAAAAATTACGTCTGAGGGTATTTCTCCAATATTAAAGTTAATAGAATTAATTCTTAATGGAGCTTTAAGTAAGTTTTTTTCGGAATTTTCTTGCCACTTTTTAGACCAATTATTCCTATCTAAATTTCCTCTAAAAACTGAAAATTGTAGAAATTCCTTCCAAATAATATTTTTGCTCAAAGCCCATTCTCTTACTTTTTGATCTCTTTTATAAGTAAGCCAATCTCCGGTTTCTTGATGGCTATATATACCTTTGATTTTAAATTTTGTACTAATTTCATCAAAAATATTAATAACGTTGCCAGTCCTAATAATTAATGGTTGTCCAATCTCAGCAAGTGCATTTCTTAAATCTATTAAACTTTCTTTGCAAAATTGCCATTGTCTATCTGAATGAGTATTTTGGCTCCAAATATCTAACTCAATAATATAAATAGGTAAAATATCATTATCTTTTATAGCCTCACAGAGAGCTTCGTTATCAAAAATTCTTAAATCTTTCTTAAACCATAATATATTTATTTCTTTCATAATTTTTTGTTTTAATACTAGAAAACTAAGATTAAGTTTGTAGGTAAAAAATATTAAAAATTTTAGAATAACTAAAAATCAAAAAAATGCAAATAACAAAAAAACTTTGGGAGGATAATTATGAGATTGCTTTACTTAGTTTAAATACAAAATTTGTTCAGGGTTTAAAGAATGGAAGTCTCCCTAAAAATATATTTCAAGAATATTTAGCTCAAGATTATTTCTTTTTAGAGACTTTTGCTAAGGCTTATGGTCTTGCTGTTTCCAAATCAAAAGATAAGTATTCAATAAGGAAGTTAAGTGAACTGTTAATGGGTGTTTCAGAGGAGTTAATACTTCATGAAACGTATGCAAAAGAATGGGATATTGATTTGTCTAATAACTATATAAAAAAAGCGACTAAAAATTATACAGATTTTCTTGATGAAACTTCCAAAAGACTTAGCTCCGTTGAAATAATGTTTGCAATGACTCCATGTATGCGACTTTATTCTTGGATAGGAAAAAGTTTGTATAAGGAGGATTTTGATATTAAATATAAAGAATGGATAATTACTTATTCTGATGAGAGCTTTGAAAACCTAGCAGATTCACTTGAAAATCTTATTGAGACTAATAAAGAAACATATGATATTAATCAGGCCAAATATTTATACAGGAGAGCTATGGAATTGGAGTTAGATTTTTTTAATGCATATTCAGATTTCTGATTTAAATTAGAATTTATTTATAGTACTTTCAAAAACGAGTTAATAAATTATGTATTCTAAAATTGCACTTTCAGTCGGCGGTAGTGACTCAGGGGGTGGAGCAGGCATACAGGCTGACTTGAGAACTTTCATGGCCCTTAAAGTACATGGATGTTCTGTTATTACATGTATTACCGCACAAAATAGTATAGAGGTTACATGCGTTCAAGCAGTAGAGAAAAATACTTTATTAACTCAATTAGATACTTTATTTGCTGATTTTGGTATTGATGCCTTAAAAACTGGAATGTTATTAAATGAAAGGATAATTAATGATACTGCTTCAAAATTAAATACATACAAAATAACCAAAATTATTGACCCAGTAATGGTTACAAGAACTGGTTCTAAATTACTGGAAGATTCTGCTATTAATGCTTATAAAAAACTCTTATTACCAATTGCTGATTTGGTAACTCCAAATATTTATGAAGCGAATCTACTTTCTGGTTTAAAAATAAGGAGTAAAGAAGATATCGAAAATTCAGCAAGAAAAATTATTGGTCTTGGAGCTAAAGCGGTACTTATAAAAGGTGGCGGTTTAAAAGATATGAAAGGGAAGGATTTTTTCCTTGACTTAAATGGTAGAAAAGAGTGGCTATTTAATAATTTTATAAATACAAAAAACACCCATGGTAGCGGCTGTACTTTGAGTGCTGCTATTTGTGGTTACAAGGCTTTAGGTTTTGATCTATTTGATTCCATACAAAAAGCCAAATTATTTGTTGAGAAATCTTTAGACAACTCTTATAAAATAGGCTCTGGCCCTGGTCCCTTAGGCCATCATTAATTATTTATAGAAGTGGAGTTAGAACCACCATTTTCTGTAAGGCTTTCTTAAAAATAAGATTTCTTCAGTCTCCCATCCTCCCTCCAACCACTCAAGATGCTCAAGTAATAAAGACTCACTTTCACTTTTGCTTAATTGCCCAATTCTATTAGCAATACCATCGAACCTTACTTTCATCAATTCCTCAATCTTGATGTTATTCATAGGTTAAATAATAAATTTTTTCTACTCTTACTTGTATACATTTTCTTGTCAACGATTTAATTTTATTTGTTTACTAGCAGTTCTTAGATATGTATTAAATACAACTTTTTAAAATAGATAGTAATTAAGACTTATTCACATAGATTTAATTAAATACTAACTTATATAAAAATACCTTAACTATGAATAAACAAGAAACAGCAAAGCAAAAAACTATTTTAAATGTAGGCTATTGTGAAACGACCTCTGAATGGCTCAATAGAATCATTACTGAACTGGCAGATGAAAATAAAAATTTTGTAGACTTATCAGTTATTTGCGCTTAAGTTTTAAAAACTTAATTTAATGTTAAATAGTTTTCATTTTACTACTACTCGTAATAGTGATTTTTAAATGTTTTTTGTAAAGTGAACCCTAATCAAAAAAGTTTAGAAATAATTAAACAATTGAATTTATCTCCTCATCCTGAAGGTGGATGGTTTAAGGAGATCGTAAGGAGTAATAGTTTTGTAACGAGAGAAGATGGTCAAAGAAGAAATTTCATTACGGGAATTTATTATCTTTTGGAGAGAGATGCAAAAAGTGCGTGGCATAGAGTAAAAAATGCAGATGAAATTTGGATTTATCTTAGGGGTGATCCTCTGAATTTATGGTGCATAGATAATGATAATAATTTACTAAGAAATTTAATTTTAGATTCCAATAATCCATTAGAAATGATTCCATCTGGATATTGGCAAGCCGCAAAAAGTAAAGGAGAATTTACGTTGGTGAGTTGTTGTGTTGCTCCTGGCTTTGATTTTAAAGATTTTGAATTACTCAGAAATACAAATCACATCTCTAAATTGGATAAAGCAATAAATGATCTTATTTAAGACATTTTTTTATTTATATTTTTGAAATTATCCTCTAGATTTATAAGGCTATTTAATCAATGCATAAGAAATGAATCAAAATTCTGTCAAAACAATTGGTATTAAGGATCAATCAAGAAAAGATTCACACTTAGTATGTGTTAATCAGGTTGATGGATTAAAAGGCATTCTTAATTTGAATTTTGATGAGTGGTCTAATTTTGATAGTTGGGAAAGTATTTCAGTTCAGCAATGGATTTTTTCTAGGGCCTTGGAGGTTTATAAAGGTATGAAAATTGATATTAAATGTGATTGTTGTGAACATAATGATTTAATACCCAATGATTTTGAGAGCATTAAAAAAGAAAAATGTTATGGAAAAAAAAGTGCTTTCATGATTAAAAAAGTTGTAGAAGAAATTGTATTAGCTCAGGTAAGAAGAGAAAGTGATGGAACATATTCTGCTTAAGATTCATAAATACCTATGGAATGAAAAATCTTTTAATTACCAGTGAAAATTATCAGAAGAACCAATTGTTAAATTTCTAGTGGACATCTTATGGAACTTAAAGTGTACTGAATCACTGAACTCCTTTTCATCAAAGTAATTTACAAGATCTTGTGGGTCGATATTTTCATCAAACCATGCATCATATTCAATATGGTTAGGTCCAGCAAAATAACTCATAACCAATTAATAGCTAACAAAAAATTCATAAACGGTACATGTGATACCAAATAAAGATTCTTTTTTTTCGCGAATTCATATTGAAAAAGGCTTAAAAATCTAAATTTAAAGATAATTTAAATGCTTTTTAAAATATGGTTTTTAAATTGAAATTAGATTAATGATTTTTATTTATGGCTTACTATCACGTTCATGGACTTATTCCAGACGGAATTTCTCAGTCCGAAGGTTACAAGATGTTTGAGCAGTATATTGCTTCTGGTGCACCTATGGATAATTTTGATGGGTTTGAATTGGTAAGTAGATTCCATGCGCCTGAAACAGGAGAGGTTTTTGTTACTTTCAAGGCTGATAATCACTTAGCAATATCTCAACATTTTGGAGTGTGGAGAGCGAAATTTGGTCTTGATTGGAATATCACTGCTGTTTTAAATGATGATGAAGTTATTCAAAGAAACAAACAAGTTGCTGATGCTGTTGCTGCAATGGGATAATTCAATTAATTGACATTCGATCTAGAATAAGGAGCAACTAGCTCCTTTTTTATGTCTCTTGAAACTACTGTTTTTACATTCAAAATAAGCGTCCCTTTTGAGGAATGGGCTGCAGTTTATGACAGTCAAGAAAATATACAAATGAATAAAGAACGTGGAATTGTTTGCTTATATAAAGGGGTAAAGAAAGATGATCCAACCAGCGTAATTCTTATTGAACAGGGTGAAGAAGGTAAATCAATAGCTATGTTTGAAGATCCAGCAGTGAAACCATTAATTGAGAGTGCAGGTCATATTTATGATTCAACCGTTATTACCAGTTACTTTTAAATTATTTTTTCTAAAATAATTTATACTTACTTTTTTTGCTTATGCTGTTTCTTATCTCTTATAAATTTAATGATGCAAACGCCCAAGACAAAGGATCTAAAATGTTAAAAGAATGGTACGACAAAGGAGGGCCACAAAATAGACCAGAGGGTTACGATGTTAAATCTTGGATTTTCTTACCTCAAAATGGAAATGGTTACTCTGTTGTAGATGCTGATTCTTTAGAAACTATTTGGCAACAGTGGCAATCTTGGAGAGAATTATTGGAGTTTACGATTGAACCATGTGCAGATTTAGATCAAACAGTAGCTCTATATTGTTAATCAAACGCGTTGTATTTTTTTCAATTAATGGCTAAATCTCATTGGTTGATTAACCCAAAAAGAACAGAAGTAAAAAGGTTTATAAAAAACGATAAGAGCATAGATGGTGTTTTTGAGTATATGTTTGTAGATACTGGAAAAATAGTTGGTATTTTAGGAAAAGAACCTCCTGTAATGACAACAACAGTTTCTGTAGATTTAGATTTAGCTAGAGAAATTTATAGAAGGTTAATCTCTCAAGGTTGGAGGAAAACTGAGGAGGTTTGGCCTAAAAAAGAGATTTAGGTCTTTGCTCCTGAAATTTTTTCTGCTGAAATTCACGTAAATTTGGGAGATAAAGTTATTGAAGTCATGAACGTGATAGGTGTTCCATATAAGATCTTTAAGACAAAACTAGGATATAGCAGAGTTTAAGGATTAGAGTATTAACTAATTAGTTAGACTAAAATATTAATAAGAATCTGAGAGCAATTGGTAACCACAGACATAGAAGAAGCATTAGTAAAAGAGTAATAGCATGGATATTTGGAATGTAATGCTCTTTTAAAATTTGTGTTTTCATAATTTATCTCGCCTTCTTAAGTTTGATTTATCTTCTGATAAGCAACGCTATAACTACAACACATATATTCATTAAAAATGCGTCTAATAGCATTTAATAAAAAAGTCGCTACTAATCAAAAGCAAGATTATTGATTCGTGAATCAAGAAATGATTACTAATGTTTATTGGCTTAATAAAAGGAATTTAAAAATTAAAGTTATGCTTAAATATCTCAGTTCTTTTTACTATTAAATGGCTTATTCAGAAACAAGAATAGTAATAGGTGGTCTAGCCCATGTACCTGTTCTTATTTTTATTGCCAATTTTATTAAAGGTAAGTTTGGAATTGAAATCGAAGAAGCCAAAGATAATGTATTTAATGAAGAGCCAGTTAAAATTATTGAGGCAAAAGATAAAGTATTTAAAGAAGTAAAAGCAGAAGATATAAAGGAACTATCAAATAAGTTGGATATTATTGAACAGAAGGCTGATGAGGTTTATGAAAAGGTAAAGAAAAAAAATAAGAAGAAAAAAAATAAGAAGAAAAAAAAGAATAACTAGATTGAGATCCTATCAAGCATCAATACATCTTGAGCATGGATTGTGTTTTTCTTATCTTCAACTTCGGGATCTTTGTATGATTCAATTTCAGCTTGAATTTTTCTCTTGTAAACTCCTTTAATATAGTCAATTTCTCTTCTCTCTTTATTCAAGATTGAGAATGGTGATCTTTTTAAGTTCATAATTTTCTCCTAATAGATAAGTTTTGATCAGCTCCAGTTCTTGTCAGATTCAACAAAGCTATCCAATGTTTGCTGATTCCTGATTTCTTCCTCAAGAAGATCTTCTTCTGATCTTTCTTCAATTTCAGATTTATGATGATCTTTAAGTGTGGATTTAGTAGGCATTTGCTCATGACGACTACAAATATGTTCTAACTAGTCAGACAAGCTTTCCGACCAAAAAATATGTACGGTTTAAGGTACTCCCAAATACGGATAAAGGATCAACAATTCAATTTGAATATGGGTAAAATGTTTGGAAATTCTAAATACTACCTCGTAGATATTTTCAATTACAGGATACTCCTTTTTTTACTGGTTCTTTTTTCATATCATCCATCTCATTTCTGATTTTGTTGTAGTAAGCTAACTCTTCTGGATCATCTAAACCAAGACCATAATTCATTATTGCTGCAATGTAATTCAATGTCCTCCGGGGTATATGGTAGACATGTTCAGATATATTGCATATGCTTTGGAATCTTCTCATCCTGAATCTGAAAGTGATTTTTCATGCTGTTAAATTCTGAGCTGAATTAATAATTTCCTGTATTAGTTCTATACAGAAAATGATATTGTTTAGACTTTTTCTGAAATTTTTCTTTGAAATTACTTGTATTTATTGACTTTTGTTTATAAAAATGTAGTTATCGGTACAAATTTTGGAACTTTAATATTTTGGGATCATATAAAGTAGAAAACTTACATAAGGAAAAATCATTTTCTTTTTCAAGAATCGGACCTGATATTTACGGCTCCACTCATCCTCAGAATTTATTATCTGAAATAAAGGAAAGAGCGGAATTTCTTTATGAGTTATTGGACAGGCACGTAATTTCCATAGACCCCTTTAGTAAAGATTGTCTTCTACAACTTTTCAGGCTGGCGGCAAAATTCGAAAGTAACCCAAATAGATATATTTCCCATAACAGTCCCCTCAAGGGAAAGATACTCATAAATGCCTTCTATGAACCAAGCACCAGAACAAGGTTATCGTTTGACAGCGCATGGCACAGGCTAGGTGGCGATTCAATAAATATCACCGATAAAAGTTCCACTGGAATTGCCAAGGGAGAAACCCATCTTGATATTGCTCATATGTTTAATAATTACGGTGACTGCGTTGTTCTTAGAGAAAGTGACAATGAGGCGATCTTTGAAATGACAAAATCATTGAGAATTCCAATAATCAATGCCGGTAACGGAATCGATGAACATCCCACTCAGGCGATGTCTGATCTTTATACGATTTTTAAATGGAGACCGCATCTGGTTAACAAATCAATTAATGATAGTGAAAAAATAACCATTGGTATCATCGGAGTCCCATCACGTATGAGAACAGTCAGATCTCTTCTAAAATTATTCTGTAAGTTTCCATATTTCATAAAAAAAATTATTGTCATTTACGATGCCAAATCCATTCATCAGAACAATTTATTTGATGAAGGCCAGCTTGAACAACTTATTGAATCTGATCTAAAGATTGAGCTGGAGACGGATATGCAAAAAGTATTGCCCTCCCTTGACGTTACCTATATAAATGCAATTGCATGGGTGGGAGAAAATTATGAGGTTCATGGAAGTTCATTTAAATTGCACAGTGAGTTGCCATTTAAAAAAGATTCCATAATATTGCATCCACTTGCTCGTGGACCAGAATTGTCAACATCATTGGATCAGACCTCAAAAAATTGGTATTTTGCTCAGTCAAGAGGAGCGGTATTTGTAAGAATGGCATTACTTACCTGTCTTATGGATAGAACAACAAGAGTGATGGATGTCGTTTAACTAGATGTGTGGAATAGGCGGGGTTTTTAATAAATCAGAAGATAAATCTGTTGAGCCTCAGATTCTTGTAAATATGGCGGCTATTCAAAGCCATCGTGGACCGGACGGTTTTGGATATAAATTATCAGATGATGCTTCTGTAGGATTCTGTCATGCGAGATTATCAATAATAGATTTAAATGAACATCGAGCCAAGCAGCCTTTTGTCGGAGGTGCCGAAAATCATATTCTGATGGCGCATAATGGTGAATTTTATGACTTTCAGAGAATCAGGGCTGATCTTGTTGCACAGGGCGTAAGCTTTTCTTCAAAAAGTGATTCGGAAATATTGCTTAGGCTTTATGAGAAATATGGCATTGATGAATCATTATCTTATCTGCGAGGAGAATTTGCCTTTTCATTGTTTGATTCAGAACAGGATTGTCTTTATCTTGTAAGAGATCGCTTTGGGATTAAACCTCAATACTGGATTGAAACTGAAGATTCCTTAATATTTGGCTCTGAATTAAAAGTATTATTCGCCCATCCATCAGTTGAACGAAAATTTACGGGTGAAGGACTGGTTCATCAACTTATGCAAGTAATGGTACCTGGCTCTACTGCATTCGCCGGTGTTAAACAAGTTAAGCCAGGATATATCCTTAAGGTCAAAAGAGTAAATAATAAATTTCAGATAACAGAGGAAAAATTCTGGGATATAAATTTCCCTAAGAAAAACACTTATGAAAGACATAAAAGTGAAAAATATTTTATTGAAAATATTAGAAAAGAATTGTTGAGAGCAGTTGAATTAAGAATGGTCGCTGATGTTCCTGTCGGCTGTTATTTGTCCGGCGGAATTGATAGTTGCTCAATTTTGGGATTGGCTTCTGCCATAAGTCAAAAATCAGTAAAGGCATTCACGATTGGTTTCAGTGATGAAAGATATGATGAAACTTCGATAGCAAAAGAGATGGCTGTCGCCACAAATGCAGACCATGAGATTTTAAAAATAAATGGAGATGATCTGTATGGGAATTTTGAAAAGGTTTTATGGTTTACTGAAAGATCTATTTATAACACACTTGCAATTGCCAAATACCTTATGAGTAAAAGAGTTAATGAGCTCGATTATAAGGTTGTTATGACAGGAGAGGGTTCAGATGAATTATTTGGTGGCTATCCGGCTTTTAGAAAAGATATGTATACCTATGGGGTCGGAATTTCTAATTCAGAATCTGAGAATCTTAAAGAAAATCTGGAAAATTCGAATGATATCTTCAAGGGCGCGATGTTAGCTAATGAAGAGATAAGTAATCAATCTTTCAAGGAATATTTAGGATTTACGCCAAGTTGCCTTCAACCTTGGCTTGCCTGTGAAACTTATGCAAAAAGTCTAGTCTCAAGTAAATATAAAGAGATAACGGAAGATTATGATCCTGGAGAGGCAATTTTTGGAGAACTTGATATTGAACAGTTGGAAGATAGATACGCAATTGATCAGGCTCAGTATATTTGGATGAAGACTATGCTTGAGGGACAAATTCTCACATGGGGCGGAGATAGAGTTGATATGTCAAATTCAATGGAAGCCAGACCTGCATTTTTAGATCATCACCTAGCTGAAGCTGCCGTTGCTGTTCCCCCTGAATTAAGAATTAAAGACAATGTCGAGAAGTATGTTTTAAGAGAAGCCATGTCAGGATTACTGCCTGAATCATTATATAAACGTGAAAAATTTCCTTTCATGGCTCCCCCATCCCATGCAGATAAAGATAATTTAAGTTCTATGCAGGAAATAGTGAATGAATTCTTAAGTCCTGAGAGGATAAGAGAATTTGGAATCTTGGATGAAATAGAAGTAAATAATTTGCTGAATAAATTTTTTAGTTCAGAGCTTGATGCCTCAGAAATAGTACAGCTGGATGCAATAATCAATCATCTTTTAAGCGTTCAGATTTTATATAAGATTTTTATAATTGAGGATATACCGGATAAGGCTCAAAAGATGGCTGATAATTTGGGCTGGAAAGTTTGAATTCGTTTTTAAATTAATTTCTGAAAAGGTGTAAACCAATACAGGTTTTATTTTAAAAATAAGAGAATTTAATTAGGTTTAAGTAATTGAAGTATGAGTTATAGCGCTGGGTTAAATATCATAGAGCCACAGGTAATAAATAGGGAGAGAATCCAAGACTTGATAAATTCTTTTTCTTCAATAGGAGCTTCTGAGAATGGTTCTGTTTCAAGAAGAGGTTTTTCTGATGAAGACATATATGCAAGAAATTTTTTTATGAAAACTCTTAAGGAATTAGGTTTAAATATAAGAATAGATACTGCAGGAAATATTATTGCAAGATTAGATGGGCATGATAATAATTTGCCTCCCATTGTTACTGGATCGCACCTCGACACTGTTCCAAAGGGAGGTAAGTACGACGGTACTTTAGGAGTGATTGCAGGAATTGAAATTGCTTTTTTCCTTCAGGAAAATGACATTAAATTAAATAGACCCTTTGAAATAATTGTCTTTGCTGATGAAGAATCGACAATGATTGGCTGTAAAGGCTTTACAGGTAATTTACCTGCAAACGAAGAAGATTTTATTACCAGTAATTCCTGTTCAATAATTGATAATCTTTCTCGGATTGGTGGAAATTGGCTTGAAATTAAAAGTGCGACAAGAAGTAAAAAAGATATATTCGCTTTTCTTGAATTACATGTTGAACAGGGAAAGGTCCTTGAAGATGGTGGTTTGGATATCGGAATTGTTAATGGAATAGTAGGTCAAAAAAGAATAACCGTTAAGGTTACAGGTCAGGCAAATCATGCAGGAACTACACCGATGTCAAATAGAAATGACGCACTTTTGGCCGCCTCTAAAATTATTGTTGGCATTGAACAGATAGCTAAAACTACTTCTGAAAGTGCAGTCGCAACAGTTGGTAAATTGAAATTACATCCCAATGCGGCAAATGTTATTCCAGGAGAGGCAGTATTCACTGTAGATATGAGAGATTTGGATGAAGACGTAATTGGGGAAATGAGTTTAAGAATTGAGAATCTATGCTCAGAAATTCAAGAAGTTACTGGCTGCGTAGTACAGACAGAACCTCAATTTGAAGTGATTCCCACTAAGTCATGCGCTAAATTAGTGAGTTCTTCATTTCATGAATCTGAAAAGTTGGGATTTAAAACTGGTATATTACCAAGCAAAGCAAGTCATGACTCACAAGAAATAGGAAGGATCTGTCCTATGGTTATGATCTTTGTCCCAAGCAGGAATGGTCTGAGTCATTCCTACAAGGAATATACTTCTCTTGATCAATGTGCTAAAGGTATAGAAGTTTTATTAAATACAATATTTTCAATCGATAAAAATTTTTTTGACAAGCCTCTAATGATATAAATGACATTTTCAATTATTGGTTTTGATCCTTTAAAAAATAGATTTGGTGTTGCAGTTTCTTCTTGCCATATAGCTGTTGGCTCAACAGTTTCATTCGTTAGATCACAGGTTGGTGCTGTTGCAACTCAAGGGCAAACTAATCCCTATTTAGGATTAAGAAGTCTTGAGTCACTCCAATCCTGCTCTGATTCGAAAATTGTTTTAGAAGATTTAATTAAGGAAGATTTTGGTAGGGAAAAAAGACAGGTTCACTTAATTGATAAGTATGGGAGAAGCGCATGTTGGACAGGTCAAGAATGTTTTCAGACAAGCGGACATATAAGTGGAGAAAACTTTTCTGTAGCTGGAAATTTTCTAGAGAATATTGAAGTTCTTGAGGTGATGGCTGATGTCTTTAAACAAAGTGATCCAAATATTAAATTAGGGAAAAGACTGCTTGATGCTCTTAATGCAGGAGAAAATATAGGTGGAGATAGAAGAAGCCCCCGTTCAACCTCAAGTGCCCTAAAGGTAAGTGGAGAATTAGGCTTTCCTCTTTTAGATCTGAGGGTTGATTATCATGATTCGTCTGTAGATGAACTAATTAGAATTTATAGACATAGTCAAAGTGAATGGGCCCAGGAATGGAGAGACTCAATGAATGACTTGCCGGAAATGAATATGAAAAGGGAATTTAGGGTTGCTTAAGCTTTAATTATTTTTGCCAAATTTTTAGGAAATGAAAAGTGAAACACTTCGCCGAAGTTGCCAAAGTTTTGCAAATTCTCGTTTTATATCGATAGATAAAAATTTATTACATTTAAGAGCAAAATTTTGCTCAGATAATGCAATAGGGATTGCTGAAAGACTTACTGCAAAATAATCTATTGCGTTTAAATTCTTCTACTGAGCTTGAGTAGATATTAGCTGTAAGGATTGCTCCAAAATTTACTAAAACTACAGTCAATACAAATAGTTCGATAGCGAGGTTGGTCATAAGATTACCCTCCTTAAAATTATATGAAAACTCTATAACGAATTTGTAAGTATTGAATAGAGTTTAAATTCTTATTTTTGGAAGTCTAAATCTTTTTTAGTTAGTTGCTTTTTTCCCCTTAGCAATCATCACTACTGGTACTAAGAGATAGGTGAAGAAAGAGATTAAGAAAATGTCGATGTTCATGGTTTTTACTATAAATTTTTTAAATCTTGCTCTATTTTCTCGAGTTTTTTGTTTAGTTCTGTTTTCTCCTTCAATAGAGCTTTTTTCTTTAACTGAAGTTCTTTGTTAAATGGAGAATTGAAGTACTTTTTGTAAGCTAGAAAAAATACAGCCAGTGCTACAACAATCCCTATCGCGCCAATTATGAGTATGGGTGAAGATGGGAAATCGTAGAATGGTACAGAGAGTAAAGGCATTTAAACGAAACCTGGAATTATTTGGCCTGTTGTTAAGTAAGCTCCAACAGCAGCAATTAATCCAAGCATAGCGAATCTGCCATTAAGAGTTTCTGCAACAACTTTTTCTTTTTCGATTGTTTTTACTTTAGGGTTTGAATTTGTCATTGGATTTGAAGTTAGATAGTTTAAATTTTCGTTTTGAAATTGCTTGGTTAGATAAGCAACGAGGATAGCTGTTAAGGATACGATTACAACTAAAAAGCCTGAAAGAGGAGACATTAAAAAATACCTGGAATTATTTGACCTGTAGTTACATAAGCTCCCAAAAGTGCAACTAAACCGATCATTGCCCAACGACCATTAACTTTTTCTGCGTTTTGAGGATATCCATCATAAGAAACAGATTGATCAACATAAGGACGAGGCTCAGCTGGGAAAATATTTTGTCTTCCGCCTGATTCTGTAGTTATGTATGAAGAATTAGTCATTAGTTAAATAATTTAATTGTTAACAAACGTAACATTCTTATTAACTAATGTAAAGAAAAAGGTTAAAAATATGTTTAATTCGGTACTTTTAAAGCAATAATGATACATATACGTAACAAATAGGGATTAGTTTTCTTAAATTGAAAGTCGATCGATAAAGGGACTTTCAAAGCTCCTTTTTTCGTAAAATACAAATAAAATATATTGAGATTACTTTTTATTTATGACAAATTTTGGAGCAGATACTCCTTTTATTCTTTTAGCGAAAATCACTTTAAAAGAAGATAAAGTTTCTGAGTATTTAGAACTTGCGGATAAAACAGATAAAGCCGTTGAGGCTGCTGAGCCAGGAATGCTACATCATACTTTTGATCAGGATCCAGAAAATCCTCTGATCTTTGTGTGGTCTGAGGCTTATAAAAACGATGAAGCATTTATCGCTCACTTGGCTAATCCAGCAATTGGTGAATATTTACAAGAGCATCCAAAACTTGCGGATGATTTTACTGTTGAAGTATATGGAACAGTTGGGGATAAGTGTCTCGAAGTAATGAAAGGGACTGGTGTTCCCTTTAAGGTTTTTCAGTCAAAATTAGGTTATAGCAGACTCTAATGAAATATGTTTGACAGTCGATCTAGAATAAGGGGCATTCAGCTCCTTTTTTTTTATGTCAATTGAAACAACTGTTTTAGATTTTAAATTAAGCAATACTTTTGAGGAATATGAGGCTCATATGAATGCTCCTGAACAACAGGCCATGTTTAAAGAGATGGGAGTGAAAACCTTTTATATTGGTAAATCACTTGAAGACCCCAAAAGAGCAACCGTTATGTTTCAAGGACCAGTAAATACTTGTTACGACATCTTTGTTAACCCGGAAACTAAACCAATAGTCGAGGCGTCTGGTCACATTTATGACGGGACAATAATTAACCGCTGGATTTCTGAATAATTTTGAAACGCCTAATTCTTGCTGCAATATTATTTTTATTTCCTTTTTCCGCTCACGCAGGTTTTCCAGAAGGTGAAAATGGATATGATCTGAAAAAAATTGAAGAGTCTTTTAGATTACCCTGCGATGAAATTGGAAATGATGATTGTATTGCAAGAGCACTAGGTGTCGGTGCCTGTACCTGGATATTTGGAATAAATAAAGATAAAGAAACTAGCGAAGCTTTAAAAATTGCAGATACTGTTTTAATTGCTCTTCTAAAAGGAAATAATCTTGATTTAAAATCAATGCTTCAAAAAGATGGATTAATTAAAAAAAATATAAAAAAAGAGGCAACTTATAGAATTAACTTCTGCAGAGAAGAGACAAAAAAAGCTATCCCAAAGTTAATCAAGAAATTGCCGGAGGGTGTTGTATTAGATGAAGAGAGAATAGAGGATTTAACCAGTGTATTTCCTCTGCAATATTTAAGTATGTTCGAGCATATGAGTAAGTACAAAAAATGAAACCCTTGGAAGAAAAAAATTATCAACTTACAGAAAAGGACGCTTTGAGTATCTATGCGACAATGATGCATACTCTTGATTCATCTGAGTTTGAATCGTTTTTGTCAGAAGATTTTTCATACTCTTCACAAAAAGTATTGACCGATATGAATTCAAAAGATGAATTCATTGAATACATCAGACCGAAACTTGAAACAATAAAAAAAACTAACAGTTCTGTTTATGCTGAATTAGGTGTCTGCCCAGCCTATGGTCATACAGATTGCCTCATCATGGCACAAGGCGATAAGTCTAATCTTCTTGGAGTTGCTTATGCTTCTTTAGATAAAGGGAAAATATCAGGTATTTCCTTGTGTATTGTTCCAACACCTGATGCCGCCGAACGGAGTGGAATTTATCCTGGACTTCAGTCGAATTGAATAATACAAAAATACTTCTTGCGGACCGTTATTTCATTTGGCAATATTAGTAACCGACTCCATAATTGGCACATCTAACTTAGATGTTACCCTTAATGGCCAGATAGAACTGAAGGAATAAAAGTCAGGGATTTTTCTAATATTTTCTTTCGGTTCAGCTGTTAAAAAGCTCCTACACACATACTGATTAGCAATGAAAATTATTAAGAAACTCAGGTCGCTGCCAAGCGATTCTCTGGGCATCATACGCCGCACCCCGCCACTTGTTTTCGCAATGGCTGTCTTATCTCTCGGAGGATTTATAGGGGCCTCAACGGTCCTAGTGAGAGGGTTCAGAACAGTTGAGAATACGATCACTGTTACTGGTGCTAGTACAGAGAGTTTTGAGAGTGATATAGCAAAATGGTCTGTCCAGGTAAAGACCTCAGGTAAAACTCAGATTGACTCATTCACCAAGCACAAGCAGTCAATTAATAAGACAATGGAATTTCTGAATGCTAATGGAATTGAGGACAGTGTAAAGCAGGATGTTTATCTTGGGCCTGCGAGCATCAGTGAATATAAAACTAAGCATCCTAAGACTAATGAAATCATTAGAACTGAGTGGATTACATATCAGAATATTGAGATTGAAAGTAGGGATGTTTATAACATCCAGAAGACTCATAGTCAGATAACAGAATTGCTAGGAAAAGGAGTAAGGGTGAAACCAAGCCGTCCTGAATTCACCTATTCCAAGCTTGCTGATAAACGCGTTGATATGCTCGCAAAGGCAGCAAAGGATGCTCGAATCAGAGCTGAAGCTATCGCTCTTCAGGCAGGCTCTGAAGTAGGTGGTTTAAAGAGAGTGAATACTGGAGTTTTCCAGATAACTGTTCCGAATTCCACCAAGGTAAGTAGTTGGGGATCTTATGACACCACCACTATCAAGAAAGACATCACTGCGGTTATGGGAGTAACTTTCGCTGTTAAGAAGTAACTTAGGGAGTCTTCTTTTTGCCCTTTAGGATCATCAGCAAGGGCAGACCAATAAGCATCAGACTCCCATCAATTAATAAAAAAGTATTCAGATTCATTTATCTATTACTTCTGGGGTATCCCAATTTAGGGGTATCCCTTTTTTAACTGAGTCCTTTTTCATATCATCCATCTCTTTTTTGATTTTGTTGTAGTAGGCTAACTCTTCAGGTTCACTAGAACCAAGACCATAATTCATGGTCGCTGCAAGATAAATTCTGTGCATACGGTATGACGATAGTGGCATTACTGAAGACAATCTCTGTTAAATATATATAAATTTAGGGCAAAATGCTGACCTCTGAGATCTTAGTTTTTGTGTGATGCACCTCCAGATATTTCCCTTTAAAACAGAAAAGTGGACCCGAAAATGGACGTCCACTTCTGAATAAATTCTTTGTGCGATAGTGGTAATTTCACTGATACCAAGCTATCCCGCGAGTGCCATGCCCTCGTCGGGACTTGAACCCGAGACCTCTCCCTTACCAAGGGAGTGCTCTACCGCTGAGCTACAAGGGCAATTTAAAGTGGGCCGGGTTGGATTTGAACCAACGTAGGCAGAGCCAGCGGATTTACAGTCCGCCCCCTTTAACCACTCGGGCACCGACCCCCACTATTCGAACTTATCAGTTAATGGACACTTTTTGTTAAAATGTTTTGGTTTTTTTGTTTCTTTCTAGATAGCATTTGTAAAGAAAAGGTTTAATTGACGATGAATATCTTATTGATTAATGGGCCAAATCTAAATCTTTTGGGTACTAGAGAACCTGAAATATATGGTCATAAAACATTGAGTGATATTGAACAAGACTTAATGCAATCTGCAAAAAATAAGGGAACCAAACTTGAATGTTTTCAAAGTAATCATGAAGGTGAAATAGTAGATAAAATTCAGGAGTCTGTAAAAAGTATCCAAGGTATTCTTATAAATGCCGGCGCTTTTACTCATACCTCGATTTCCATTCGAGATGCTTTAATTGGATCAAAAATTCCATTTGTAGAGTTACATATTTCAAATATTTTTAGTAGAGAAGATTTTCGTAAAGAATCTTTTCTTACAGATAAAGCTATAGGAATAATTAGTGGATTTGGCATATCAAGTTATTCCTTAGCTCTTGAGGGAATCATTGGATATTTAAGTAATAAAAATTAAATGCTAGTTGATTTTAAAAGGCCTTCTTCTCATATTAAATATTTATCGTCATTAACCTCTGATAAGTGGATTGAGCTCGCATTATCTAATCCAATAGATATGCTTATTGACCATGCTCATTGTGAAAGAAAAGCAGCAGGAGTAGCTATTCAATTGATGTTTAGATATCCATCAGAATCTAATCTGGCAGAAGTGCTAAGTCCAATAGCGAGAGAGGAATTAGAGCATTTTGAAAAAATACTTTATTTTTTGAAGGATCTTGGATATTCTCTTGAATCCTTAAAACCGCCTCCATATGGAGCTGAATTATCCAAGAATATAAGAAAGGAGGAGCCCAATAGAATGCTTGATAGTTTTTTAATCGCAGGACTGATTGAAGCAAGAAGTCATGAAAGATTGAGTTTGCTTGCTTTGAATTCTGAAGATAATTCGTTTAAAGATCTTTATGATTCTCTGCTTGAGAGTGAGGCAAGACATTTTGGTGTTTATTGGAGACTAGCGCAAACTAAATTCTCTAAAAATCAAACTTTCAAAAGGCTAGAGGAATTGTCTAAGATTGAGTCAGAAATCCTTGCTGAGACATGTATGATGCCAAGGGTCCATAGCTAGAAATAATTAAATTAAGAATGTTAATAAAAAAAATTTTAACAGTATTTTCAGGTTATAAAAGTGATTCAACATCATTGACCATCGTTGGTGTTGGTCCAGGAGATCCATCGCTTTTAACAATTGCTGCTGTAGATGCAATCAAAAAAGCGAAAGTTATAGTTTTTCCAATATCAGATGATAATAAAAAGAGTTTCGCTGCCGAAATAGTTAAGAAATACACCAAATTTAAAAAAAATATACCTATCATTTTCCCAATGGCTAGGAAGGATTTTGATCCTGATGAAATATGGTCTAACGCAGTAGAAAAAATTGTGAAATTTATAAAAAACGGTGAATCAGTTGTTTTACTTTGCCTAGGAGATACCTCAATATTTGCAAGTTCTTCTAATATTTTGAGGATAATAAAGCATAATTATCCAGAAATCATTACCAAAACCATACCAGGTATTTCTTCTCTATCTGCAACAGCAGCTTTGAATGATTTTGATTTAGTTAAAAAAGGTGAGACTTTAATAATTAAAGAGTGCCCCTCTTCCAATTCAGAATTAACATCCCTAATAAAGGAAAGTAGAGAAAATAAAACGGTCTTGGCCATTATGAAAATTGGAAAACGATGGAAATTAGTTAGGGAAACTTTAAAAAAAGAGGATATTATCAAAAAATCATTAATTGCTTTAAGTGTTGGTACGCCTGATCAAATTATTCAATATGCATCTCAATATAATAAAGACGTTATGCCTTATTTTTCTTTGATTTTGATAAGGTTCGATTAATGCATAAAAAAGAAAAATTCATTGAGAATCAATTTACATGGCCAATATGTAAAAAACTATTATTTCTTATTCTCGAAGATAAGGTTAGTGATGTATTTGTTTGTGAATTAGTTTGGGAAAGACTTTTTTATACTAAGGAACTATCTATAAATGATTGGACCTTTAGCGCATTAACTCCTTCTTATTGGTTAGAAAAATTTGAAAAAGCTCCTCAAATCATTTCAGAGCGACAAGCCTCAGTACATTTGACTCGATCAATTCCAAAAAACTATAAACAGGGATTGAAAAATTTTCTATATTTTAAAGGTTATAAGATTAATGAACTCTATCCAAGAAGAACTAGGAGAGCGACTGCAGTAAATTGGTTGATTTATTGGGCGATTGAAAATGGTTGTTTTTCAAAAGATAATGGATTAATGCCAATTCCTAGTCCCCCTCCTCTTAATCCAGCAATAGGACATTTAGGTGATCCAGAAATTAAATAAGTTTTTTTGAATAAGGTAAATGATTCTATTAAAGGTATAGTTGTAATGGATACTACTTTGGAGAGAAGAATTGATTCTTCCTACAATAGCAATTATCGGAAGACCGAACGTTGGGAAATCTACCTTAGTTAATCGTCTTTGCCAAAGTAATGATGCAATAGTATTTGATAAGCCTGGTGTTACAAGAGATAGAACTTATCAAAATACTTCATGGGGAGGCAAAGAATTTCAAATAGTTGATACTGGAGGTTTAGTTTTTGATGATGATAGTGAATTTCTCCCAGAGATAAGGACACAAGTTTTCTTGGCTCTAGAAGAAGCTTCAATTGCGTTACTGGTGGTAGATGGTAATCAAGGCGTTACTGATGGTGATTTATCTATAGCAAAATGGTTAAGAAACTCAAACTGTAAAACAATTGTTGCGGTTAATAAATGCGAATCTACTACTCTAGGAATATCACTAGCTTCAGAATTCTGGAAATTAGGATTGGGCGAACCTAACCCTGTTTCGGCTATTCATGGTTCAGGTACTGGAGATCTTTTAGATCTCGTTATTGGTGAACTTCCTGAGAATAATATTCTGGATAAAGAAGAAAAGATAATGATGTCAATTATTGGTAGGCCAAATGTTGGCAAATCCAGTTTGTTAAATTCAATCTGTGGAGAAAAAAGAGCAATAGTTAGTGATATTAGTGGTACCACAACTGATTCAATAGATACGCTTATTAAAAGAGGTGATAATTATTGGAAAATTATTGATACTGCGGGGATTAGAAGAAAGAAAAATGTTAAATATGGCACCGAATTCTTTGGTATTAATAGGGCTTTTAAATCTATAGATAGAAGTGATGTTTGTGTTTTAGTTATAGATGCTTTAGATGGAGTAACTGATCAAGACCAGAAGCTGGCTGGGCGCATAGAAGAACAAGGCAGAGCATGTATAATTGTTGTTAATAAATGGGATCTTGTAGAAAAAAATAGTTCAACAATTTATCAAGTAGAAAAAGAACTTAGATCTAAACTTTATTTTTTACACTGGTCAAAAATGATTTTTATATCTGCCCTGACTGGTCAAAGAGTTGATAATATTTTTGAGCATGCTCTGAATGCTGTAAATCAACATAGAAGAAGAGTCACAACATCTATAGTTAATGAAGTACTTAAAGAATCAATCAGTTGGAAAAGTCCTCCAACTAAGAGAAGTGGCAAGCAAGGGAGGCTTTATTACGGTACTCAAGTAAAGAATAAACCTCCCACATTTACTCTTTTTGTAAATGACCCTAAATTATTCGGAATAACATATAGAAGATATATTGAAAAACAAATTAGAGTAAATTTAGGTTTTGAAGGAACGCCCCTCATTTTACTTTGGAGAGGAAAACAGCAAAGAGCTTTAAATAAAGAAGTAGAAAAAGAAAATATTGAGTTAATTCAAAAAGATTAATGAATTTGCTAACCAAATTTTCTGTTGGTCAATACGTTCATGGTAATAGAAGTTGGCTAAGAATTATAGATAGTAGATTAAAAATAATTATCGTAATGATATTTTTAATCACTCCAATTTGGGCAGGTCCAATATGGAGGTTGAGTTTAGTGGGTTGTTTATTATTAATTACTTTTTTAAGTTTATTGCCATCTAGAGTATGGTGGCGATCATTATTTTTTCTATTATGTTTATCGTTATTAATTGGATGTATATCTATATTTGCTTCTTCTGATATACAATCTATCGATAGCTACTTAAGAAATCCCAATGAGTTACAAGTAGTACTGGAAAGCCAAAAAGAATGGAATATTTTGCAAATTCCTTCCCAAAAGATATGGTTTTTAAATTTTGGCCCTTATAACTTATCAAGAAAAGCCTTTGAACTAGGGATAAAAACCTCGACCCTAATATTTACAGTTATTCAAAGTGTTAATTTAATGCTTTTAACTACATTACAAGAGGACATTGTATGGGGATTAAGTTGGTTTCTCTATCCATTAAGAAAAATTGGTTTACCAATTAGCAAGTGGCTTTTTCAGTTATTAATTGCCTTACGTTTTATTCCTTTAGTACAGGAAGAATTTCAAAATATAATTAAATCGGTGTCAATTAGATCAATAAATTTTCGAAATTTAGGCTTCAAGAAATCCTTTAGTGTTTTATTAGTTTTAGTTGAAAGGTTATTTCAAAATATCTTTCTGAGAATTGATCAAGGAGCAGAATCATTGCTTGCAAAGAAAAAAATAATTATAAATACAAATAGATTTAGAAGTCTTCATCCTTCGAAACCTCTCAATGTAATTGTTAATACAATTTCGATTTGTTTTATTTGCATAGCAATTTTTCTTAGAAAACTGTATGGTGCATTATAAATAACACAATATTTAAATTTGAGTTCTGAGCGTTATTTAAACCATCCAACATTTGGGATGTTGTACCAAGTTTCTCCTGGAAATGATGGAAGAGATATTTATGCGACTTTATATGCTCAAAAAATGTTTTTTTTGGTAGAAGTTAGGCAAAGAGAAGTTTTTTTTGAAGTTATACCTTATCTTGATGCCCGTAATCAGGCCGAATTAAATCTTCAAAAAGCTAGAAGAAAAGGATCTGAAGAGCTATCCAAATGGGAGAATTTATTCACTCAAACTTTTTTATAAAAGGTGAATTCCTCAAACTATTTAGAAATAAAAAATAAAATCCCATTAAATGTAAACATTCTTGCTGTAAGTAAAGGTTTTAAAAGTCAAGAAATCAAGATTATTCAAAATTTAGGTCAGAATGATTTTGGTGAGAGTAAATTTCAAGAGGCATTTGAGAAGCAATTGATCTTGAAAGACTGTAATCAAATAAAATGGCACTTTATTGGACGTATACAAAGTAATAAAATAAGGAAGATAGTGCAAAATTTTAAATATATTCATTCGGTAGATTCATTTGAAAAGTTGCAAAAGATTTCTAATATTTCATGCCAAGAGATGAAAAATCCATTGATTATGTTGCAGGTTAAGTTGAGTGATGATCCTACTAAAGGAGGTTTTAATCCTGAACTTTTAATATTGAAATGGAGAGAAATTAAAGAATTGAAAAATATCAGATTAACTGGTTTGATGACTATTAATCCAAAAGGGCTTAGTTCCAAAGAAAATTATGATTTGTTTAAAAAATGCCGCTCACTAGCTGATTCCCTTCAACTTCCAGATTGTTCAATGGGGATGTCTGGAGATTGGGAGGAAGCTATTGACGCCGGATCAACATGGTTAAGATTAGGCTCATTAATTTTTGGAGATAGGTCTTAATAAGTTATTTTTTATAAAAATCCTTTCTATAAACTTGCAGTAAAGTATAAGTAACGTTATTTAAGTATAGGTAGTTTATTCATTTAAAAAATGAATTTATTACTCAAGGTTTTTATGCCTTAGTAATCAATTTCATGAGGATTTAAAAGGTGTCACTTATTTCTAGATTAAAGGCGGTTGTTGCAGGGGATGAGTATCTCGATGATGATTTTGATGATTTGGATTATGAATCAGATGAAGAATTAAATGATTTTAAACAAAATCAAAATAGCTCAAATGCCCTTGCGAACTCAAACCCATTTGATTTTATGAATAATAATAGATCATCAAAAGTTGTTGGAATGCCTGGGATTGCAAATTCATCCTCAGAAGTAAGCTTAATGGAGCCAAAAAGTTTTGATGAGATGCCTCAAGCTATTCAAGCTTTAAGAGAGAGGAAAACTGTGATTCTTAATTTAACCATGATGGATCCTGATCAGGCTCAAAGAGCGGTTGATTTTGTTGCTGGGGGAACATATGCAATAGATGGACATCAAGAGAGAGTGGGTGAAAGTATTTTTCTTTTTGCTCCAAGTTGTGTAAATGTAACAAGTTCTTCGCCAGAAGAGGCTTCTCCTTCAAATATGACTTCAAATAATACATCACAAAATAGTTTGGGAAATATTACTGCTCCAGAACCAGCATGGGGTAATTCTAAATTAAGTGCTTATTCATGATTAATCTGTGACTGATCAAATTGCAATTATTGGTTTTGGAAATATTGCAAAAGCTATAATAACCCCTCTATTAGATAAAAAATTAATTAACCCAGAAAATGTTTATTGTGTAGTAAATTCAGAAAAAAGTTATCAAAACATAAATAAACACTATAAACATAGTATAAATATCTATAAATCAAGTTCAAAAGCCTCAAAAATTATTTGGGATTGTCCAATTAAACTTCTATCGGTAAAACCTCAGCATCTTAAAGATATAGTTGAGGTTGAAAATATAAAAATAAATAATAAGTTATTAGTTTCAATTCTTGCGGGAGTTTCTATAGATAGACTTACTCAAAAATTTCCTGATCATAAATGTGTGAGAGTTGTTACAAATATTCCAATAACCGTTGGAAATGGTTTGACAGGAATTGCCTGGGGTGGAGATCTTAATCAAGATCAGAAAGAATTTACAAAAAAATTATTTGAAAATACTAGTAGGATTTATGAATTTACTGAAGATTACCTTGATATATTTTTAGCCTTAACTTCATCAGGGCCTGCAATTATTGCTTTAATTATCGAAGCACTAAGTGACGGTGGGTTGAGCGGTGGATTACCAAAAAAACTTTCAGAAGAACTTGTTATGGAGATGATACTAGGAACTATTACTTTAATTAAGCAAAATAAACTTACTACTTCTGAACTTAAAAATTTAGTAACCTCTCCAGGTGGAACAACTATTTCTGCTTTGAGAGTTTTAGAAAAAAAAAGCATAAGGTCAGCTTTAATTGAATCAATAGTTTCTGCTAGTAACCGAAGTAAAGAGTTTCGTTAGTTTTGAAATTACCTTATTAAATCTATATATACTTTTTCAAGCAAATTTATATTTTTCTTAATTGTATATCTCTCAAGTACTCGATCTCTAGCTTTTTCCCCAAGATTTTTTGTAAATGAAGGATGTTCCACAAGAATTGGGATTATAGTTTTCAATTGTGCAGCCACATTATCAGTTGAAATTACTATTCCTGCTCCTTTATCTAAAACTTCACCATCCGCTCCGGCATCTGTAGCTACACAAGCAGTACCAGAAGACATTGCCTCTAAAAGTGATAACGATAAACCTTCTACTAAGCTTGGTAAGAAAAATACTTCTGCTATTTGCATTATTGCTATCCTAGTTTCTAAATCTAATTCGGCACCCCACCAAATTAATTTCTTTTTACTAAGGTTAGAAAAACTATTTTCAAGTGTTGGCTTCATTGGTCCATCCCCAACAATAACTAATTTGCAATTTTGAGTTTTTGTTTGGCGCCAAGAACGTAAAAGTGCCTCGATATTTTTCTCATTTGCAATCCTTCCCATATATAAGAAGATTCTTTCATTTCCAAGTTTGTTTTCTACCTGTTCATATTTTTTACTTTTTTTGCAAAAAGGTCTCCACATATTTTCGTCAACACCGTTTGGAATAATTATTTGTTTTTCTTTAGGTACTCCTAATTTCTCAAGAACATTTTTTTGAGTTTCAGAAAAAATAATTATTTTATCGAACTTTGCTAAAGAGGGAGCATAAAGTTGATATGTTAATTGTTGAGTGCTCGCAGTTAGATTTCTATTTTTTGCATCAAATGGTGGATGAAATGTTCCTATAAGAGGAACATTAATTTCATTACAAAGTTCTGGAAGTCTAAAGTCTAAAGGAGATAAAGTTAGGCTTGCATGTACTATGTCAGGTTTTAATCTTTCCAATGATAGCCTTAGCTCTTTTTCTGCCCTTGGTGAGGGTATTGTATAAACTTGAGATTTAATTAAATATGGGAGACTTACATCAGGATCATTTGCAAGAAATAATGGGTTTGAAGAATTTGAACTAGAGGGATTGTCGAAATGAATAAAACTAATTTTATGCCCTCTGGCTTTTAATTCCTGCGTAGTTGAATTACCGTAAGTTACATTTCCACAAAAAGGGGATTTTTTCCCCAACCAGGCAATATGGACCACATTAATTGAATTAACTATTTATTAAGTTAACAGGCAAAGGCGCCATGATCATATTCTTTAAATTTTTTAATGCTTCATGAAAATGCTAACTATATATTTCTCTCAACATTTTTAGTGAAGATAGCTCCTTCTCTAATTGAGTAGAGATCCATTGCTCAATAATGAATAATATTTTAAGCCAGACTTTTTTGGGACCCAACAACTCCCCATTAGATTTTATTGGTAATTCTGGGAATAAAAGTCTCTGTAAAAGAGCAACTTCAGATGCATTTATTTTTAGATTACTTTGAGGATCTTCAATTGACGAAAACCCTTCACTTGGCAAATAATAACAACTCCATTCCCAATTTCCTAAAGGCGGAATAATAGGTTCTCCAGTTTTACAGCAATGATGAATTGGTAAATTTATACCTCCAATGGCTAATAGATGGATTAAAGATTGAATACTCATTGAGAGCATTTTAATATCTTCTTCTTTAGATTCTTCATACAAATAAATCCTATCTAGATGTGCAAGAACACAAGTTAAATAGTTTTGTTGCTTATCATTATTACCTACTAATAAAAAAGTTAATTCAGTTATTGCTTGCGCGGCTGCAAGACATTCAATATTTTTCCCTAGACCAGAATAGCTTTTTAATATTTTAATTTGACGTACAGATTTAAGATTTCTTTTCCCAAAAATTTGCAGACTTAAATATGTTAATGGAGTAGCTGCGGCAAGACTACTTTTAGGACGTCTAGCACCAGGTACCGCTAATCGAACAATCCCCTGCTCATCAGTAAGAATAGTTATTAATCTATCATTCTCGCCTAATGGAGAAGCTTTAATACAGAGACCCTCTAATCTGCACTCACCAGAACCAGACATTTAAAAATTAACTTCTTGGAAAATCTCACAAAAATTAGAAGTTCCAACGCTACTAATTCCACTATCAAACAAATCGATAACTTGTGTCAGTGTTTTTATACCACCTACAACTTTTATTTGATTTTGAGAGCCTGTTATTTTTAGTATTTCGGGGACATCATTAGATGTAAGAGGAGATCCAAACCCGTCCCCGAATTGAAAATTTTTTATTCCTAATTCCAAACATATTTCTATCGCATTAATAAAAACTTCTTCTTGTAGTTTTGATTTATTTATGATTATTGAAACTGGTAATCCAGATAATTTAACTTGCTCAATTTCAGCAGCGAAAGTTTCTAAATTTCTTTTGGATAAATTGATAAAGTTTGGGATATATTCAATTCCTTTTGCACCCTTATCTTTTGCAAAACAAACTAGTTCTTCAATAAATGAAACTGGTAAATCTGCTAAAGGGTAAGAAATAAGTGCGTTTATATCCGCACTGTAATTACCCAAACAGTTTTTAAGATCAGTTAAATAATTTAGTGAAGTAGAAATATTTTTGATATTGTATTTTCTTATTAAATCGCAATTCACACAGAAATCTTCCCATGATAAATAAGGGTTAATAATAATCGCATGAATTTTCTCGTTTAATTCATATTCAATATTGGGCATTTAAAACTTATTTAGATTGAATCAATCCATAACCTCCATGATTCCTTTTATATATAACTTGAAGTTCATTATTTTTCTTGTTTCGAAAAACATAAAAATCATGATCAATTAGATCTAATTGTTTTCTTGCTTCGTCTGATGAAATTGGAGTCATTTCAAAGTATTTATTTTTTATAGATGGCTCAGGCAGACTTGCTTCAGTTCCTTCTTTAAAAAAAGCTTTATCTAAAAAATTTGATTCCATACTTTCAATTGGTAAAGAATCTTTATTTTTAAATTGTTTATTATGAATTGTTTTATTGTTTCTTTCTTTGTATTTGCGTAATTTTCTACAAAGTTTATTTGAAACTAAATCAATGCTTGAGTATAGATTTTCAGTTTTTTCTTCAGCTCTAATTACGGTACCATTTGCAAAAATAGTAACTTCTGCAGTTTGGAACGAGACTCTTGGATTCTTTTCAATTGAAAGGTGTATGTCAGCTTCTTTAACGATATCCTTATAGTGATGTGTTGCTTTTTCTATCTTTGCCTCAGTATATTCTTTTAATGCTCCAGTGAGCTCAAGATTCTTTCCATGGATTAAAATTTTCATAACAAATCTAAAAATATTTACTTACTTTCTAAATCTACTTAAATATGGATAATAGAACAGCAATAATTAAACAACCTGATAATATTTCTTCTTTTAATGATGTTTATAAATTACAAAAAGAATATCAGGAGGCATTGATTTTAGATAATTCTAATCCTGATTTTATTTGGATAGGAGAGCATCAACTCTGTTATACATTGGGGAGAGGATCTAATTACGATAATTTACTATTTTCTCTAAATGATGCTGAATATGATGTTTTTAAGATTGATAGAGGTGGTGAGGTAACTTGTCATATGCCAGGACAATTAGTAACGTATTTGGTTTTAGATTTGAAAAATTTTAATAAAGATTTAAATTGGTACTTAAGAAAAATTGAAGAAATTATTATAAAAATCCTTGGAGCTTTTAATATAGAGTGTCACTCTAGAAAAGGGTTTACTGGTGTTTGGATAGGAAATAAGAAAATCGCATCAATTGGAATTGGGTGTAAAAGATGGATTACGATAAATGGATTTTCAATCAATATTGACTGCGAATTAGAAAACTTTAATAAGATTGTTCCTTGCGGAATAGAAAATTGTCTTATGGCAAATATGATTGATTACAACAAAAATTTAAATATTCAAGAAGTCAAGAGAATTGTTAAAAAAACCATCGAGGAAGAATTTAATTTTGATTTTATATCAAAATAGAAATTAAAATTTCAAAATCAATTTAATATGGGTGATTTAGCGTATTGGCCTGCAGCCAAACCTCTTTCTAAAAAAAATACATTTGCCAAAAATAGAGATTTTATTAAGAATCTTGATCATATAGATCAAATTTGGGAAAAATTAAAATTTAAATGTGGTGATACTTTAGCTGTTTGCGATTTAAGAGGGAAATACAAAGAAAAATTTTCTTATTCTGAGCTAGCTGATTTAATAACAAAAGTCTCTTTTTCTTTCGAAAATTATGGCTTAAAAAAGGGGGATGTAGTTACTGTAATATCTGAAAATTCTCCAAGATGGCTAGCAGTAGATCAAGGCTTAATGCGTTTAGGAGCTATAAATGCAGTGAGAGGTATTAATTCTCCTTCAGTAGAATTAGAATATATTATTGGGCACTCTAATTCAGTAGGACTAATAGTTCAATCTAAGGAAATTTGGCTAAAGTTAAACAACAAAGAAGAATTAAAAAAAAGACTCAAATTTATAATCAATTTAGAAGATGAACAATTTGAAAGTTTAATAAGTTGGAGTACATTAATAAGTTCAGTAGAAAAAGAAAATTTACAAAATAATAATCTTGAAAAATTTAATCCAGAAATTGATGACGTCGCTACTATTCTTTACACTTCTGGGACAACCGGAAAACCTAAAGGTGTGCCTTTGACTCATGCAAATTTTTTACATCAAATAATCAATTTAGCCTATATCGCTGATCCAGAACCAGGGACCTCTGTATTAAGCGTTTTGCCTATCTGGCATTCTTATGAGAGAAGTGCTGAATACTTCTTTTTTTCATGCGGTTGTTCTCAATACTATACAATTCCAAAATTTCTTAAGGATGATATTACACAAATAAAACCTGTTGTCATGGCTACTGTACCGAGACTATGGGAAGCAATACATGATGGTTTTTTTCAGGCTTTGAAAAAAATGCCTTCCAAAAAGCAAAAACTTATTAAGTTTTTGATAAGTAATAGTTCGGTTTTTAAAAAAAGTCTTAGAAAGATAAGAAATATAGATTTAAATCGAATAACTTTTAAATCAAAAATCCCCTTACTGGGTTCTGTTATTAGCCGATACCCTTTACATAAATTGTCTACTATTTTTTTATGGCCGAATATTCTTAGACAACTATGCGGAGAAAAACTGAAATTTCCTATTAATGGTGGAGGTGCATTGCCAGAACATGTAGATCTTTTTTTTGAATCTTTAGGTGTAGATGTTTTGGTGGGATATGGACTCACAGAAACTAGTCCAGTATTAACTTGTAGGAGAAGAGAATTAAATGTTAGAGGATCATCTGGGCAGCCTCTTTCATTTACTGAAATCAAAATAGTGAATGATGATAAAAAAAAGATTCTGAAGTTCAGAGAAGTCGGGAAAATTCTTGTTAGGGGGCCGCAAGTTATGAAAGGTTATCTTAATAATGAAATAGCTACAAATGATGTTTTATCCAAGGATGGTTGGTTTGATACTGGTGATTTAGGTTTTCTAATACCAAATGGTTCTCTCTTTATAACAGGAAGAGCCAAGGATACAATAGTGCTATCAAGTGGTGAAAATATAGAACCGAATCCCCTAGAGACTGAAATTCTTAGTTCTGAATTTATTAATCAGATTCAATTAGTAGGACAAGATAAGAAATGTTTAACAGCTCTCGTAGTTGCTAATGTCGAATTGGTTAAAAGCAAGTTTTTGGAAGAAGACCTTTCAAAATTAAACCTGAATAAGAAAATTGGTACATTTTTCAAATCACAAATTAATAATTTGCTTAAAAGTCGATTAGGAGCAAGATCAGAAGAACAAATATTAGATTGTTATTTTGTTGATGCCTTTACTTTAGAAAACGGGTTATTAACACAAACTCTTAAACAAAAAAGAAAAGAAATAGAAAAAAAGTATTCATTACAAATAGAAAATATGTATGAAAACAAATTTAGTAAGAAAATTTGATTTGTTCTATCTATATTAAAAAGGTAATTTAATTTTTTATGGAAACAAAAAACTCAATATCTATAAAGCGCTCAATAGCTATTAAAGCTGTAGTTACACCAACTTGGAAGGAAGATGCTGAAAAAGAATTAAGTAAAGCAATTTCAAACATTGATCAGCAATTATCGCAACTGGAGCAAGAGGGGCAGCAAATAGTAAATAATATTAGATCACAATCGGTTAATCCCCTAGATCCAAGAGTTCAAGAACAGGTTAGTCAGGTGCAACAACAAGTCGCAGCAAAACGAAATGAAATTGAAGAACAAAAAAGAAATCTTCTTCAACAACAGAGTCAAGTTCGCGAATTAAAAATGGACGAAATTGTTGATCAAGGGCAAGTGGATAGTTTCTGTGATGTCACTGTGGGAGATAATCTTATTGAAAAAATGCAAGTATCGATTACGGTTAAGGATGGAGTTATTCAATCTATAGATAATAATTAAAGAGAGGATTTAGTATTTTTGATAAATATAAGTAAATCTTAATTTCGAAAAGTTTTAAATTCTAATCGATCTAAATTATTACTTTCTTAAGTTTTAAGAGTTCCCACTGTGAAGATGATTTCGTATAATTAAAACAAGAGTTTAAAGGGTTCTTAACCATAAAAACTTTAGGAAGTTTGGTAGAAATCCCTTGAAACTTATGCAATAACAATTTTCTTATGTCTCACGAAATATTCATGCCTGCCTTGAGTTCTACTATGACAGAGGGCAAGATTGTGGAATGGTTGAAAAATCCAGGAGATAAAGTTGAAAGAGGTGAATCTGTTTTGGTTGTTGAATCTGACAAGGCAGATATGGATGTTGAATCGTTTCAAGATGGATATCTTGCGGCTGTTTTAATGCCTGCTGGCAGCACTGCACCAGTAGGAGAGACTATCGGTCTTATTGTAGAAAATGAAGATGAGATAGCTTCTGTTCAAGAACAAAATAAAGGAAAAGAATCCGAAGTTTCTAGTTCGGATCAACTTGAATTGGTAAGCAATAAAACTGAAGAAAAACCTGTGATTCAAAGTGAAATTGTTGAAAAACAAGAAAAAGAAGTCGTATTAATGAGCGAAAAGGCAGCCTCATCTTTTAATAGTGATCAAATAAATGCTGCTACGAGAAATGTTTCTTCGAGGGTAATTGCATCTCCAAGAGCTAAAAAACTTGCCTCTCAAATGGGCGTTGATTTAGCAAAGGTTCATGGATCCGGACCTCACGGAAGGATTCAAGCCGATGATATTTTAAAAGCTAATGGCCAACCAGTCTCTATACCATGGATAGGTGAAGGTGGTTCTCCTGCAAGTATACCTGGTGCAAATTTGGGAGTTGAAAGTAAACCAGAAACTTCAGGAAATAGTTTTGGTAATCCTGGAGAAACAGTTCAATTTAATACTCTTCAGAAAGCGGTAAATAAAAATATGGAATCTAGTTTAGATGTGCCATGTTTTAGGGTGGGTTATTCCATTAACACAGATAAATTAGATAATTTCTACAAAAAAGTAAAACAGAACGGAGTTACTATGACTGCTTTACTAGTAAAGGCAGTTGCAAAGACACTAAAGAAACATCCTCAAGTTAACTCAAGTTTTTCAGAGAATGGAATTTCTTATCCAGAAAATATAAATATTGCTGTTGCTGTTGCGATGGAAGATGGTGGACTAATAACTCCAGTTTTAAAAGAACCATGCAATACTGATTTATTTGAATTGTCTAGGGAATGGAAAGATCTCGTAAAAAGATCAAGATCAAAACAATTAGAACCTGATGAATACTCAACGGGAACCTTCACTTTATCTAACCTTGGGATGTTTGGAGTTGATAGATTTGACGCAATTCTTCCTCCAGGTACCGGTGCTATTTTAGCCATAGCATCATCTAAACCAACCGTTGTTGCTAATAGTGATGGTTCAATATCTGTTAAAAAAATAATGCAAGTAAATCTAACAGCTGATCATAGAGTGATCTATGGAGCTGATGGAGCTTCATTCTTAAAAGACTTGGCTTCCCTAATTGAAGATGAGCCAGAGACTCTTGTCTCCTAAATTTAATTGAGTTCTCAAATTAATAATGAAGAAAGAGATTATAAGCTTGAAGCTTATGATTATTTACTTGATCCTTCATTAATTGCTAGTAAACCTTCTGCAATTAGGCATGAATCAAGATTGATGATAGTTAGAAATAGTTTTTTAGAAGAAGACTGTTTAACTAATAAATTTACCAAGAATCTTTTAGATGAATTTAGAGAAGGGGATCTTGTAATTGTAAATAATACTAAAGTTATGAAAGCTAGGTTAAAGGTTGAATTAGAAAATAAGATATTAATCGAATTATTAGTTTTAGAAAGATCCCATGAATGTGTTTGGTTATGTTTGGCAAAGCCAGCAAAAAAGTTAAAAATAAATAGAAAATTAAAATTAAAATCTCCATTAGCACAAGATATTAATTTGATTGTTGATGGAGTTGATGAAGAAACTGGAGGGAGATTTATTAAATTTCCGGAAAATATAACTTGTCTAAATTCAATGAATGAACTTCTTGATAAATACGGGGAAATCCCTCTTCCTCCTTATATAAAAAATTCCGAAGAAGAATCTTTTCATGAGAAAAGTTATCAAACTGAGTATGCTACAAATCCGGGGGCAGTTGCTGCACCAACAGCTGGTTTACACCTAAGCAAAAGTCTTATTTCCAATCTAAAAAAAAAAGGCGTAATAATCTTACCGATAACTTTGCACGTGGGTTATGGAACATTCAAACCAATTGATCAAGAAGATTTAAGTAACTTAAAACTTCACAAAGAATGGGTAAGTGTTAATAACGAAGTGGTGAAGGAAATAAAAAGAATAAAGAAAACAGATAGAAAAATAATTGCTATTGGTACAACTAGCGTAAGAGCTCTTGAAAGTTGTTATTCTCACGAAATTAATGACTTTATTCCCATAGCTAAATACGTAGATTTAGTAATTAAGCCAGGTTATAAATTTAAGGTAGTTGATGGATTATTAACAAATTTTCATCTCCCTAAAAGTTCATTATTACTTTTAGTAAGTGCAATGATTGGTAGAGAAAGATTATTAGATCTCTATAAAAAAGCCATAAAAGAAAAATTTAGATTCTTCTCTTATGGCGATGCTATGTATATTTCACCAGATTCACTACTGGAGAAAAAATAGATTTAGGCTTTGACTGGTTCTTGAATGATTCCGCTTGGAACTTCAGTAAACATAATTGATGATAAATACCTCTCTGCTAAATCAGGCAGAACAACTACAATTGTCTTCCCAGCATATTCATCTTGTTCAGCTAATCTAACAGCAGCAGCAGCGGCAGCCCCACAAGATATTCCTACTAATAGACCTTCCTCTTTAGCTAACCTAAGAGCCATCTCAATTGATTCGTCATTTGTGACTTGTTCGACCTTATCAACAATTGATAAGTCAAGGTTCTTAGGAATAAATCCTGCTCCAATTCCTTGGATTTTATGTGGTCCGGATTTAACCTCTTCTCCATTCATTGTCTGTGTAATAACAGGACTGTGTGATGGTTCTACAGCTACAGAAGTAATATTCTTACCCTTCTCTTGCTTAATATATCTTGAAACTCCTGTAATTGTGCCGCCAGTTCCAACCCCTGCAACTAGGACATCAATTTCACCATCGCAATCATCCCAGATTTCTGGTCCAGTAGTTTTGAAATGTATTTCAGGGTTTGCTGGATTATCAAATTGACCTGGCATGAAATATTGATTAGGATTACTTTCTGCAATTTCTTTAGCCTTAGCTATTGCTCCAGGCATACCTTTAGATGCCTCTGTTAAAACAATTTCAGCACCCAACACTGCCATAACCCTTCTTCTTTCAATTGACATGGATTCTGGCATTGTAAGGATCAGTTTATAACCTCTTGCTGAAGCAGTAAAAGCTAAAGCAATTCCTGTATTTCCAGAAGTTGGCTCAACAATAGTTTTGTCTTTTGTAAGCTTCCCACTTTTTTCTGCATCCCAGATCATGTTTGCGCCAATCCTACATTTAACGCTATAAGCGGGGTTTCTACCTTCAATTTTTGCAAGTACTGTAGCTTTCGCGTTTTTAGTAACTGATTTTAATTTTACTAATGGAGTGTTTCCAATAGCAAAACTATTGTCCTCATAAATTTTTGCCATCTTAAATATTGAGAAAATATAATCTAATACTAACTATTATTCACAAAAATAGTATATAAGTTTCTATACGGTAAATACTAGGAATTTAGAAATTATTTAGTGCTTCAGAAAAGGTTTTCCATAATTGATCTCGGTCTTCTAATCCAACTGATACTCTAATTAGGTGCGAGGGTATACCAAAACTTTCAGCCCAATCCAACTCGTCATAATGAGCTAGTAGAACATAAGGACAAACTAGAGTAAATTTTGTACCTAAACTAGGTCCTTTAGATACTTGTAGAGAATCATAAAATTTTTTAGCTTTGTTTAATCCTCCATTTAATTCAAACGATAATAAACAGCCGTATCCTCCATCAGATGTAAGTAAAGAATTAAAATTTGGACAATTTTCAGGATGGAAAATATTTTTAATCTTGCTATGGGTTTCTAATCTTTTTTTTAATTCTAAACATGCTTTATTTTGTTCAAAAACTCTTTGATTTACATCTCTACTTACTTTCTCTAGATAAACTGTATCTCCATCGGAAAGTATTGGAAGATCAGTCTCCCTTAATGCATTTCTAAACTGATCAATCCATTTACTTTTTGGATTTAATATTAATGATCCTGCAAGAATATCACCGCTGCCTGAAAAAATTTTTGTAAGTGAAGTAAAAACTATATCTGCATGTTCTACTGAATTTATATTTAAATTCGAACCAATTGTATCGTCAACAATTAAGGGAATATTTAACTTTTTTGCTATTTTTGAAATTTTTTTAATGTTTACACATTTGAGCATTGGATTACTTGGTAGTTCAATAATTAATGCTGATGGATTTATTCTTTTGATTTCTAATTCAATATCCGCACAATTTTCTTCTGTAATTAACTTGGCTCCATGAAAGATATTCATTGGTAATTTAAGTACATCTACATATGGAAAACCAATTTGGAGTGTTGGTTTAGCTGGAAATAATTTATATATTATTTCTAATGATGTATGCAATGCAGACATTCCAGATGAAGTTAAGTGAATATCATTAGAGTTAATTTTTGTAGCATTAGAAATTCTATTTTTTATTCTTTGAGAACATTCATTTACATAAGATTTTGGAGGGCAATCTTCAAGACCTAGTTCTATAGCAGAAGCTCTTGAAGATATACCAAGACCAGTATGTTGCCAAAAATATTTTGCATAAATACTTCCTTCTTTTTCAGTAATTAAATAAGCTAAATTATCTTTTTTTTCTATTAATGAGAATTGTTCAGAAGTATTTCTATCAATGTATTTTTTAGCTTTAAAAGCTATGCTTTCATTCGGATAGGGCCAGATACTTTTTTTGTTGAAGTAATTTTCCTTTTTTACCTTTTCACATAATCTTTTCACTATGGGGTTTAGCCCGAACCTTGGGTAAATTGACTTCAATAATTTCATGCATTCTTGATTTTTTTCCTCATAATTTATGACATCATTCCAAGTTGGTAATGCTACAGAAACGGCATGCATACTATCAGGAATTGCATATCCCAACTCTAAATTTTTCCATATAGGGTTTTTAAGTAAATCTCTCAATTTTCAGAATTTATTTAAAGCAAATAAGATATCCGAGATTAAATCGTTTGTATCTTCACATCCAATCGATAATCTGATAAGAGAATCATCTATCCCTAGTAAATTTTTTGTTTCTTCATCAACAGAAGCATGAGTCATTGTTGCGGGGTGACAAATTAAACTTTCAACTCCTCCCAGGCTTTCTGCTAGCGAGAAATATTTGAGAGATTTACAAAATTTAAAAGTATCCTCTTTATTTAAATTTAGTTTTAGGGTGATCATCGAACCTCCAGATTTCATTTGCGATTTTGCTAAATTAAATTGCGGATGTGTTTGATTAAAAGGATAAATTACTTTACTAATTATTTTATGATTCTCTAATTCTTCAGAAATTAATTTTGCACTTTGCGTTTGTTGTTCGATTCTTAAAGGAAGAGTTTTTACTCCTCTCGTAATGAGCCAACTATCAAAAGGAGATGGTTGAAGGCCGAGAGCTTTTTGAGAGAAAAGCATCTTACTATTCCATACCTCATTATTAGTCAGTACTGCTCCACCAAGTGCATCACTATGTCCATTGATGAATTTTGTTGTGCTTACGAGTGATACTGTTGCGCCAAGGTCCAATGGTTTTTGAATAAGTGCCGTAGAAAAGGTGTTATCCACAACTACTGGGATTCGTAGTTTTTTCGCTTCATCACAAATCGCCTTAATATCAAGAACTTTCAAAAGTGGATTAGTTGGACTTTCTAGCCATATCAAGGTTGGCTCGAAGTGTGAAATCTTTTTTATATTATTTTCGTTTGTAAAATCTGTGTATAAAACTTCTAGCCCAAATTTCTTGAAAACTTTTTCGAACATCCTCACTGTACAACCATAAAGATTTGACTCGCATAGTATCTTGTCGTCTGACTTTAGTGTTGATGTAATTGCAGTTACCGCGCTAATTCCAGATCCAAAAACTGTACAGTATTTGGAATCTTCTATTGATTTAAGTATGTTTTCTAGAATTTTAAAGTTTGGATTGCCTGATCTGGTGTAGTCGAAATTATCTTTATTTCCATGTTTGAAAGTAGATGTAGAAAAAATAGGAGGCATAACGCATCCAGTTTCTTCTGCAAATGTTTCCCCATGGTGAATAGATAAGGTCTTAAAACCTGGCTTTTTTATATTATTTTCCTTATTTCCCATTATTTTTAAAAATAAGAATTGAATTAAATCTCTCATTTTTTAAACGAGAGATTTAATAATCCAAAGAAAAGTAGTATTAAACTTTTCTTGAATAATATTCAACAACTAGTAGTTCGTTTATTTCAAGAGCCACCCACTCTCTATCGCATTTCCCATTTATTTTTCCCGTTAATTTAGGTTTATCTAAATCAAGATGGGGTGGGACATTTGCTAAACCAGGGAATTCTATATTACCCTCTACAAGTTTTTTGCTTGCTTTGTTTTCTTTAATTCCTATTACATCGCCTGATTTGCATTGATAACCAGCAATATCAAGAACCTTTCCATTAACGGTTACATGGCCATGATTTACTAATTGTCTTGAGCCTGGAATGGTACCTCCAAAACCTAATCTAAAACAAACATTATCAAGTCTGTTTTCTAAAAGTCTTAGTAGGTTAGTTCCTGTAGATCCTTCTTGAGCTCTAGCTTTTTTTACATAACGTACTAATTGTTTTTCAGAAACTCCATAATTAAACCTAAGTTTCTGCTTTTCTTCTAGACGAATTGCATATTCTGATCGCTTGCGACGGGCTTGGCCGTGCTGACCTGGAGGATTAGACTTCTTTGAAGCTTTCCTGGTGAGACCTGGTAGTTCTCCCAAGCGACGCGTAACCCTTAATCTGGGGCCGCGGTATCTTGACATAATTTTAAAATAAATAGAAGTTTGCAATAAATTGGATAATTGATTAAATTCAATTAAACTAAATTATTGCTAGAAATATTATTTTACATCATTAAAGTGTTCAAAACTATTAATAAATCAATTACTTCTATACTTCTTTTTATGATTTCGTTTTATCAAAAGTGGTTTTCTCCTTTTTTCGGACCAAGATGCAGATTTATTCCAAGTTGCAGCTCTTATGGATATGAGGCAATTACTAGACACGGTCCTTGGAAGGGAGGGTGGTTAACTTTAAGAAGATTAAGCAGATGTCATCCTTTAACTCCCTGTGGATGTGATCCTGTGCCTGACTAAATGAATGAAAATATTTATTTTTGTTAGGCAGGGATGTTGCCTTTGTGATTCATTAAAAAACAAACTGGCAAAAATAAATCTTAATGAGTTATTCCCTAATCTAGAAGAGCTTAAAGAAATTGATATTGATAGGGTCGATTTATATAAAGATAAATATAAAAAATATGATTATGAAGTACCAGTTATTGCTGTTGAAGGAATTAGGTCCGAGGAGATTATAGAATTGCCTCGCATTTCTCCAAGATTAAAAGATGATCAATTAAAGAATTGGTTTCAAAAAAATATTAGTAACATTCTGGAGAAATAATTTTTTTATATGAGATCTATAAAATTACATAAACTTTTAGATTTGGTAGGAATTATTCCTTCATTAGATTTAATCGATCATGAAATCAATAATATTTCTTTTAACTCTAAAGAAGTACAAAAAGGAACTTTATTTTTAGGTATGCCGGGTTTAAATGTTGATGGCGGAAAATATTGTATTGAGGCCATTGAAAAGGGCGCGGAGGCTGCCATCATTGGGTCTGTCGCAAAAGAGAAAATTGGATCTATTGATCGAGAAAGGATTTTGGTTATAGAGGATAATTTAGATTATATTTTTGGTCAAATAGTCGCTGAGTTTTGGAATAGGCCATCAAGAAAACTAAAACTTATTGGTGTCACGGGTACAAATGGAAAAACGACAATTACTTTTTTATTGGAATATCTTTTAAAAAATTTAGGGAAAAAGACTGCATTATTTGGGACCTTGTTCAATAGATGGCCTGGCTTCTCTGAGGTGGCTTCACATACAACTGATTTCGCGGATAAACTTCAAAAGAAATTAAATGCTGCTGTTGAGGCAGAATCTGAATTCGCGATATTAGAAGTAAGTTCTCATTCTATTGCTCAAAACAGGATATCAGGTTGCGAATTTGAGGCGGCTATTTTTACAAATTTAACTCAAGATCATCTTGATTATCACTCAGATATGGAATCATATTTTCAAACAAAAAGAAAATTATTTTTTCCACCTTACTTAATACAAAAAGATGGAATTTCTGTATTAAATTATGATGATCTTTGGATATCTAAATTATCATCTGAACTTGAAAAAAGATCTTCATTGGTCTCTACAAAGGTTACTAAGAGTGAATTTAAAAATGATGATTTTTTTTATGTAACAGATAAAAAATTTACTGAAAGTGGGTCTACCTGTATTTTTCATACACCTAGGGAAAAAATTCAACTTTTTGTTCCACTTGTTGGTGAATTTAATTTAATGAATGCGATTCAAGCAATAACAATTTTGTATAAACTAAATTTCCCTTTAAAAGATTTATCAAAGTTCATTCAATCTTTCCCTGGCCCTCCTGGGAGAATGGAGAAAATAGAAATTGAAAATGATGACGTTTCAAGATCACTTCCTACAGTAATTATTGATTATGCCCATACGCCTGATGGATTGAAAAAAGTTTTGCAATCAATTAAAAAACTTTGTAAAGGGAAACTTATTACTGTTTTTGGCTGTGGAGGAGATCGAGATCGCGGTAAAAGGCCTTTAATGGGATCAATAGCTGAAGAGTTTTCTTGTCACGTGTTTTTAACATCTGATAATCCAAGATCAGAAGAACCACTAAAGATAGTTAATGATATTTTGATGGGTATAGAAAAAAGAGACAAAATAACAATTGAGATTGATAGATTTAAAGCAATAAATGAATCTATCAAATTTGCTAATAAAGAAGATATTGTTCTAATTGCAGGAAAAGGTCATGAAGATTATCAAATTCTCAATGATAAAGTTATTGATTTTGATGATAGGGAAATAGCTTATAAATTATTAAAAGAAAAAAGTAAATCTCAATAAAATTTCCTAATC
>QCRB01000006.1 GCA_003209425.1 Prochlorococcus sp. AG-459-E08 | reverse complement strand
CGGAATCGAACCGCTGTCCGAAACATCGGTTGAGATCACCTAGTCCAATTGGACATTTATATTCTGACAGGCAAAATAAGTATTGAATAGTTTTTTTTATAAAGTTTTATCGTATATGAATGTAGTTGCATCAGCTCCAGAGGGACTAGAGAAATCTTTAGCTGAAGAAATTTCAAATTTAGGTGGCTTTAACATTAATACTTATAAAAGATTTATAAATTTTGAATGTGATTTTGAAACTTTTTATAGAGTTCATTTCTATTCCAGATTGGCTTTTCGTTTTTATAGAGAAATTGCAACTTTTAATTGCTATGACAAGCAATCTTTATATGAGGGTGTTAGAGATTCATTTGATTGGTTAAATTGGTTGCACTTTGAAAAAACGTTTAATGTTCAAGTAACTGGGAGAACATCTTCTTTAAGTCATACACATTTTACTGCTCTTGAAGTAAAAAATTCTATAACTGATTTGCAACAGGCAGTTTGGAATAAAAGATCAAATATTTCTTTAGATAATCCTGATTTTATAATTCATCTTCATCTAAATAATAATAAAGCAATTATCAGTCTTCAAAGTAGTTTGGAAAGTTTACATAAACGAGGTTATAGACCAGCAGTTGGAAATGCTCCATTAAAAGAAAATTTAGCATCTGGATTGATAAATATTACTCAATGGAATGGCAAAGTCCCATTAATTGATTTTATGTGCGGTTCAGGAACTTTTTTAATTGAGGCAGTAAATCAATTTCTCAAAGTGCCTATAAATATTGATCAAGTATATCTTTTTGAGAATTGGCTGGATTTTAGGCAAGATATTTATCTTAAGGAAAAAAATAAAGCAAAAAATAAAATTATAAATTATGAAAAATTACCAACAATAATAGGCTGCGAAATTAATAAAAAGGTTTTTGAGCAGGCGAATGTGAACATATCATTGGCTGGACTCGAAAATTACATTGAACTTATAAATGATGATTTTTTAGAACTCCAATTAAGATACACACCTGGGATCATTATATGTAATCCTCCATATGGCAAGAAATTGGGCGATGAAAATGAATTGATTAGTTTATATGAACAAATGGGAATCTACTTAAAGAATAATTTTTCAGGTTGGGAATTTTGGCTTCTAAGTGGAAATCCAAAATTAACAAAATATTTAAAAATGAAATCTTCATTGAAAATTCCTGTTAGTAATGGGGGGATAGATTGTAGATGGATAAAGTATTTAATAAGGTAATTTATTTTTTGCCTAAAACGGCCTTTGTTGTCTTGCCTAAACCTTCTAATGTTTGAGGAAGATAGGGTCCCTTGGCTAATTTCCCTCCAAGCTTCAAACTTAAGCCTGCAAGCAATAAATCGATAAATATTATTATTAATAAATTATATTCAATATTCCAATTATTATATTTTGTTAGAATAAGATAAAAAATAATATGGATGCAAATTAGTGATAATAATAATAATATGCTTCCAATTGCCAAAAATATTCCACCGCTAATTAATCTTCTTTTTTCTCTATCTACTTCTTGAAGAGCTATTCTTACATGCAAATCCATCACTGAACTTGCGATAGCCGAAATTCTTGATGCTGTATTTGCAAAGTTTTTATTTTTAGGTTTTTCCATATTATTTTCTGCCACTGTTTAGAAGAGTTCCTATGAGAAAACCAATACCAGTTGCAATGGCAATAGATAATAGTGGTTTTTTTCTTATTGGACTTTCTATTTTTGGTCTAAGAGTATTGTTAAGTTCTTCTAATAACTCTTCTAATTGACTCTCAATAGGTTCAATTTTTTCTGAAATCTCCCAATTGTTTTCTCTTATTGAATCAATGATTTCAAATAGTTGGCTTTTTATTCTAATTGCTGAGGTTCCACTATGGTTAGCTATGACTTCAACTAAATCATCAATACTCCCTTTTGTGGCTTCAATTGTTTGTTGAGCAATGGTAGGCCATTTTTCTCTTATTAAAGGTATTAAACTGTCAATTTTTTCAAGTAACCACTTTTCCAAGATAACTTCTTGTTCAGGAAGTTCAGAGTTATCTTCTTTTTCTTCTACTTCTTTGGGAGGATGGTAAGTCTCCATTATGTAAACTTATTTATTTTAAGATTAGACCCTATTTTCTTAATTTGTAACCCTTATCTAAAGAATTGTGCCATTTATATAAAATAAAAACATATAAAATTTTATTTACATTTTATTTATCTACTCTGTTCTGTAAGAAGGTTTTGTTAAGCTATTACTGAATTTATTAAATGAGTTTAAATTTCATTATGGATATTACATTTGCATCATTAATTTTTGCATCTCGCACAATCCCTACAGATTTTGGATTAGTAGCTGCAGCTATAGCTGGCGCTGGAAGTTTGCTATTCATTGCTTTAAGATTTGTTCCTGATGCAAGTAATTAAATAAAAGGAACCATCTTAAAAAAAATATATCTTCATCTCAACTTTTTTTTGAAAATAATTTTGATTTATTTAGTAACTAGATAATGAATAAATGGGTTTTGCTTGAACATAAAGTTTACTCCGCTAAATCTTTAGATATTCATTATGATTTTCTTGTTGAAAATGGAATAGATTGTTTAACTTGGAAATTTTTAAAACTACCTTTATTGAATCAATCTTCTATAGAAATTTTTAAGCAGCCAAATCATAGACTTGTATGGCTATCTAGGACGAAACATGAACTTTCTGGAAATCGAGGCTTTGTAAAAAGAATCGATCATGGAATATTTAAAAACGTTTCTGATAAATTGGACTCTGAATATTGTCGATTTATTTTGAATGGTAGACTTCTATATGGTTTTTTTGAAATTTCGGGTAATACCTGTAGATTGAGCAAAAATTTTTAATATTCATTTATAAATAAACGTAATATTTCTATTGAGAATTTTTGCAAATTAGTTATTCTTATTTAGCTATTGAGACTTGAGATTGGTACATATCAATCAGGTCGAGTTTGAAAATTTTAAATCTTTTGGGGGAAGTGTAAGAATTCCTCTTGAAGAGGGTTTTACAGTGGTTACGGGACCTAACGGTTCTGGGAAAAGTAATATTTTAGATGGAATTTTATTCTGTTTAGGTCTAGCTAATAGTAGAGGGATGAGGGCAGAAAGATTACCAGATCTAATAAATAACTCGAAAGTTAAAGAGGGTAAGTCATCCGAAACATCTGTATCTGTAAAATTTAATATTCAAGATTGGTCTCCCAGAGAGGACCTTCCGCCTTTGGAACTAGAAGAAGAAGAAATTGTCCTTAATAAAGATCAAAAAGAATGGGTTGTTTCTAGGAAATTAAGACTTATGCCAGGTGGTTCTTATGCTTCAACTTATACTTCTGATGGAAAACAATGTACCTTGCAACAAATACAGAGAATATTAAGAGATATTAGTGTTGATCCTGATGGTAGCAATGTTGTTATGCAGGGTGATGTAACAAGAATAGTATCAATGAATAATAAGGAGAGGAGAAATCTTATTGATGAATTAGCAGGAGTCGCACTTTTTGATACAAGAATAGAACAAGCAAATGCAAAATTAAATGATGTTTTCGAAAGACAAGAAAGATGTGAAATTTTAGAAAATGAATTGCAATCTAGTAAAAATAAGCTTGAAAAAGAATGTGAAAAAGCAAAGCGATATAAAGAGTTAAAGGCAAAACTACTCCAAATAATGGAATTAGAGAAAGTTCTTATTTTTGATAAACAAGTTAAGCATGTTGAATCTATAGAAAAAAAAGAAAGTGAAATTGAAAAAAATAAAATATTATTTAATAAACAAAAAGAATCTATTAACAACGAAATATCAGTCTTAGAAGATGCTTTGAAAATACTGGTTAATGAGCTTAAGGAGAAAGGAGAGGATAAATTGATAAAAGTGAATTCTGATATTGGAAGTATTAATTCTCGATTGAGAGAACTTGATAGGATATCAAGTTTGAATAAAGAAGAAGGTATTAAATTACAAAAGCAAAGAGATGAAATTGCAATTTCCAAGAGGAATATCGAGTCAGAAAAGATTAGACAAGAAAATTTTGATGATAATTTTTTAAATCAATTGAACTTGCAAATTGATTCCCTCACTTTAAAACATAAATTATCCAGAAAAAATCTTTCTGATGCAGCTGGAGAATCTGGAGAATTCTCAAAACAAAGTATCAAATTAAATGCTGAGCTCGAAAGTATAAAAAATCAAATTCATCCTTTGGAAATCAAAAAAAGGAAAGTTGAAGAAGAAACTATTCAAAATAATATTCAAAAAGAAGAGATATTGTCTCAGATCGACTCTTTAGAGTTAGATAAGCAGACACTTGTTGAAGGAAGTCATAGAAAAAAAGAGACATCCGACAGAGAGAATAAAAATTTGGTAAGTAATAGCTCAGAAATTAACTCTTTAAAAAATGAAATAGATTTATTAATGAAAACTAAATCAAGGCTAAACAGTGAACAATTAAGGCTTGAAAAGGATTTATCTAGATTCGAAAGCAGGAAGGAAGCTTTAAATGAATCTAGGGGATCATATGCTCTCAAAATTCTCTTAGAAGCAGGGTTAGAGGGTTTACATGGTTATGTAGCTCAACTTGGAGAGGTCAGTGAGAAAAATAGATATGCATTAGAAATCGCTGCTGGAAATAGACTCGGACAAATTGTCGTTGACAATGATCATATTGCCGCTAAAGCAATTGAAATCCTTAAAAAGAAGAAAGCGGGAAGATTAACTTTTTTACCTTTAAATAGAATTAAAAGTCAAAAGAAGAATTATGCAATTTCAAGATTTGAAAATAATAGGGATATTGGATTTATTGATAAAGCTATTAATCTAATTACTTTTGATGAAGTTTATTCAGATGTTTTCCGATATGTTTTTGGAGATACTTTGGTTTTTTCAGACTTAGCTTCAGCTAGGTTATCTAAACAAAAAATTAGGATGGTTACACTAGGTGGTGAATTATTAGAAGCGAGTGGTGCTATTACAGGAGGCAGTAAGTTGAATAAAGATTTGGCTTATAGGTTTGGCATTAACAATGAAATTGATAACTCTAGCCCTATAAAAGAAAGATTATTTGTTATAGAAGAAGCTTTAAAAGAGTCAAATAATGATTTGACCATAAAAAATAATAGACTAATTAAGTTAAATCATAATCGCAGTCAAATAATTGAGGATTGTGCTTCTTTTAATAAAGAAATTGAAGTAAATCAAGATTCTATTAAGGCTGTCATTCAAAGAATTGAGGACTGTAAATCAAGATTAAATAAACTTGATACTTCTAATAATTTATTGGTTAAAGAGTTAGATCATTTAAAAAATGAATTGAAGCCTCATCATGATAAGTATGATCAATTGCAAAACATTCAAAAAGCTAGTTATGAAAAAAATAAAAATTCATCATTAATAACATTTAATAAAGATTTTAATGATCTCGATAATAAACTTGAAATACTTATTAAGGAGAGAGATACATTACTAGATAAAAAGAATCAATTTGCTTTAAATAAAGAGCGTATAAATAATTCATTAAAAATTAATTTACTTCAAGAAAAAAACTTGCACGAATCTATTAAAGAACTTGCAATTGCTCATAGTGAATGGATAAAAAAAAGAGATAAATTTAAAGAAGAGCTTTTAGTTCTTGATAATCAAAAAAATTCTCTAGAGAAGGATTTAGGTTTATTGAGAAGGAAAAGAGATGAATTGAACTTGTCAATTTCTAATAAAAGGCAAGAATATAATAATTATCTATTGAAGCTCGAATATCTTGAAAGGGATATGCATTCTCTTAAGGAAGAGATGAGGAGTGAAAAAATAAAATTAGAAAATTATAGAAAAGATCTACCTAATCCTTCTCCGCAGTTTGGAGAATATGAAGGAAAGAGTCTGGAATCTTTGCAATCAGAAATCTCGATTATAAATGCAAAACTACAAAGCTTAGAACCTGTAAATATGTTAGCTCTTGATGAATTAGAAGAATTAATTGAGAGATTAAATGGTTTGCGAGAAAAGTTAGAAATTCTATCTAATGAAAGATCTGAATTATTGCTGAGAATAGAAACTGTATCTACGATGCGTCAAGAGGCTTTTATGCAAGCATTTACGGAAGTTGATAAACACTTTAGAGAAATTTTTGCAAATTTATCTGATGGAGATGGTTTTCTTCAACTTGAAAATCCTAATTCTCCTTTAGAAGGAGGATTAACTTTAGTGGCTCATCCTAAGGGAAAAAATGTCAGAAGATTAGCCTCTATGTCAGGTGGTGAAAAATCATTAACTGCTTTAAGTTTTTTATTTGCTTTGCAAAAATATAAACCTTCACCTTTTTATGCGTTAGATGAGGTTGATAGTTTTTTAGATGGCATAAATGTTGAAAGATTGTCAAAATTAATATCTAATCAGTCATCAAATGCTCAATTTATAGTCGTAAGTCATAGAAGGCCTATGATTAGTGCGTCTGAACGAACAATTGGTGTTGCGCAAGCAAGAGGAGCTAATACTCAAGTACTTGGGTTACCAAATGCTGCATAAACTCACTTTTTTAAATTTATACGTCAGAATGATAAAAAGGTATTTATGAGTTTGTCTAACACACCTACTAATAAGAATTTCCCTAACTCGGTTCCTAGCGAACGCTTATGGTTAAGGTCAGAATTAATGGGAACGCAAGTTATAACTACTGATACTGGGAGACGTCTTGGCGTAGTTGGTGAAGTTGTTGTTGATATCGATAGAAGAGAAGTGGTAGCTTTGGGATTAAGAGATAATCCACTTACAAGATTTTTGCCAGGTTTACCAAAATGGATGCCTTTAGAAAGTATAAAGCAAGTGGGAGATGTCATATTAGTTGACTCTCTAGATTCTTTGAGTGAGAGTTTTTCTCCAGAAAGATATGGGAAGGTAATTAATTGTCAGGTGATTACAGAATCTGGACAACTTTTAGGGAGAGTTCTTGGCTTTTCTTTTGATATTGAGACTGGGGATTTGATTTCTCTTGTTATGGGTGCTGTTGGTGTTCCACTTTTAGGTGAGGGCGTTTTAAGTACTTGGGAAATTCCGGTTGAGGAAATAGTAAGTAGTGGTACCGATAGGATTATTGTTTATGAAGGTGCTGAAGAAAAATTGAAGCAACTAAGTAGCGGTCTACTTGAGAAACTTGGAGTAGGTGGTTCTTCTTGGGATGAAAGGGAAGCAAATGGATATTCAGCAAATCTTGTACCTGTTGAGAATCAGTTACTTTCAGGTTCGGAATTAGAACAGCAAAATAACTTGGACGAGGAATATGAAGCAGTTGTTGAACAAGATGAATATGAAGATGAAGATGAAGATGAACTTGAATATGTTGAAATAAAGGGTTCTTCAGAAGAAATGAATAACAGAAAAAAGCTATATATTGATAATGATTATTCTGATCAAATCGAGAATCATAATAGTGTTAATCAAATAGATTCAAAAAATAATATTGATTTAAAGCAAAAGAAAAAATCAACTACTAATTTAGCTTCTAAAAGACCAATTCAAAATGCAACTGAAACTTTAGATATTGAACCGCTAGATGAACAAAATTTAGTTCAAGATAATAAGAAAACAGAAAAATTTGAAATTGATGATCCCTGGTAATTATTAGAGTTTTTTTATTGAATTAACGATTATAGAAGCAAGTTTTTCTGCCGCACCTTTATCGCCTCTTGCTTCGATTAGATTATCCCTAATACTTTTTAATTGATCTCTATTTTTAATAAGAAATAATACTTCTCTTGCAACTTTTTTAGGGGAAATATTACCTATCCTTTCAGGGACAATCATTCTTTTTGCTTTAATATTTGGCCAAGCAAAAAACTTCTTTTTTTTAAAGTAAAAATTTTTAATTATAAAAGTTAGGACTTTATTTATTAATGAAATTTTCCCAAGTACCCCAAAAATACCATCCCAGGCATTCATCATATTTAAATGTTGAGTTGGTAGAACAACTAACATTGGAAGAGTAATTGCTGCTAATTCTGCAGTATTTGCCCCTACAGTTGTAAGTGCAAGATCACATTCTTTTAATATTTCATAACAAGGATGTTTATTGATAAGAAAAATTTTTGTATTTTTTGATGTTTCTATTACATAATCAAAACGAGAGTCTTTGAGGTTTTTAATTGTTTTGATTTTTGAAGAGTAATATTTAGCAATAGGATTTTTTTTGCTTTGAAAAAATAAATAGTCACTTTTATCAGTAGTTGGGGCAATGGGAATTATAAAATTTATATTTTGATTTACTTCAGATATATGATCTGCAACTTCTAAGAAGAAAGGAACTCCAACAGAAAGCTTTGCTTTTTTTGAACCAGGCAACAACGCGATGTAGTTTTTTTCTTTATTTCGTAATGATATTTCACTATTAAGTTTGATATCTGCCATTAAATCGCCAATTACTTTGCATTTATATTTATATCTTTCAGGTATTAAATCTTTTACTTTTACATTCATAGCAGCAATTTCGTTGGTCCATTGAGGCCATCGCGAAACCCATTCAGCATATGTGATATTTAAATAACCCAATCTTTTGGCTAATAAAATGCTCCAAAATTGATCTCCACCAAGGAAAACAACAACTCCTTTTTTGGGCCAATTCGCAAAAGAATGTGGCTTTATTAATAATTTCCAAAAACTTTTGGATTTTGTAATTAATTCGAATTTATTCCATGAATATGCAACTGAAAATTCTTTACCAGTGGCATTTGGGCAAGGAACTAGGACTAACCGAAGAGTGAAATTGAGGTTATCGTCTTCACATTGTGATTTATTTATTTTGTTTAGCTCATCCACTACAGGATTTACCCATGTAGTTAATTCACCAGGTCCATTGGAAACTATAACTACTGCAACTGATTTTTTTTTCATTGCAGTTAAACCCGAATACATTAATGCGGACGGCGAGACTTGAACTCGCAAGACCTAAGCCACACGCTCCTTAGACGTGCGCGTCTACCAATTCCGCCACGTCCGCAAAGGGTTCTCAGCAACCTGGGGCTACCTAAACCTTAAAAATATCATACATTATTGGTTGAAAGAAGCATGTAGTTTTTAAAGAGTATTTTTGAATATGATGAATAATTTTCTATTGCATAAAACAAATATTTATACATATATAACGTTCTAGGTTGTATTGTAAAAATGTCCTCTGATCACTAAAAAATTTTGTTATTTAATTTGGCAAATAATTTTTTATTTAAATCATTTTCATTTCTTCAATTAAATTTTCATAATGGTTGAAAAAGTTTTAATTGCTAATCGTGGAGAAATAGCTTTACGAATTGTCAGAAGTTGTAGAGAACTAGGTATTGCAACAGTTGCAGTTTTTAGCACTGTAGATAAAAAAGCATTGCATGTTCAGCTTGCTGATGAAGCAGTTTGCGTTGGAGATTCGTTAAGTAATAAGAGTTATTTAAATATTCCAAATATACTTGCTGCTGCTACATCGAGAGGAGTTGATGCTATTCATCCTGGTTATGGATTTCTTGCTGAAAATGATAAATTTGCTGAGATGTGTAACGATCATGGAATAGTTTTTATTGGCCCATCTCCTAAAGCTATTAGATCTATGGGAGATAAATCTACAGCTAAAGAAACTATGGAAGCAGTAGGAGTTCCAACTGTACCTGGTAGTAAGGGCTTGTTATCAAATGTTGATGAGGCTTATAAATTGGCAGATGATATTGGATATCCGGTAATTATTAAAGCTACTGCTGGAGGAGGTGGAAGAGGTATGAGGTTGGTTGAAAATTCTGATAATCTCGAAAAAATGTTTAAAGCAGCTCAAGGCGAAGCAGAAGCAGCTTTTGGTAATGATGGTTTATATATGGAGAAGTTTATAAAGAAGCCAAGACATGTAGAAATTCAAATTTTGGCTGACAGGTCAGGTAATGTTGTTCATTTAGGGGAGCGAGATTGTTCAGTTCAAAGAAGACATCAGAAGTTACTAGAAGAGTCTCCTAGTCCTGCAATTAATACTGAACTAAGAAAAAAAATGGGGAATGCAGCTATTTCTGCTGCAAAAAGTATCAGCTATGAAGGCGCTGGGACAGTTGAATTTTTAGTTGATGATAATGATAATTTTTATTTTATGGAAATGAATACTAGGATTCAAGTCGAACATCCTGTTACTGAAATGGTTACGGGAGTTGATTTAATAGCTGAGCAAATTAAAATCGCAAGTGGCGTAAACTTGGAATTTAATCAGGATGATATCCATTTAAACGGTCATGCAATTGAATGTAGAATCAATGCTGAGGATCCTTCTCATAATTTCCGACCATCACCTGGGAAAATAACTGGGTGGCTTCCTCCTGGTGGTCCAGGTGTAAGGGTGGATAGTCATGTTTATACCGGCTATGAAATACCTCCTTTCTATGACTCATTAATTGGTAAATTAATAGTTTGGGGGAAAGATCGTAATACTGCAATTAAACGTATGAATAGGGCTTTAAATGAATGTGCAGTAACTGGTATTCCCACAACAATTAACTTTCATCTAACCTTACTGAATAAATCTAAATTTAAGGAAGGTAAGATACATACTAAATATGTAGAAGAAGAATTATTACCAAATTACTGAAAATTTTTAAATGATTTCTATGAAATATGTGAATGCAATGCAAGTTTTATAAGCCCTTGCTGACCGACTAAAATTTCTCTTAAAAAGCTTATAACACCAATCCAAATTACAGGTCCAACGTCGACTCCTCCAATAGGAGGAATTAATCTTCTTGTTAAATTAAGAATAGAGCTTGATGGTATTGAAATTAATAACCACAAACCTTTACTTAAATCAATCTTTGGGTACCAAGTAAGAATTAATCTTATTAGAAAAACTAAAGTTAGATACGAGAGAGAAATTCCTAAACTAACATCTAAAATTTGAAGAGAGTTTACTAGCAAGGATCACAATTATTTAATTCATCTTAATAAATAACCCATTGAAACGTATTTAATTCGTATTATAAATTGAGAATTTAATATTTAAAAAAGTGTTTCAAATCTCAAATTTATTGCTAGCCGCTGATTTTTCTGCTGAAGTTGCAAATAATTCCGCAGTTGGAATGATAGGTAGTTTTATTGCTGCTGCTTTACTAATCGTTATTCCAGCCGCTGCATTTTTGATTTTTGTCAGTCAGAAAGATTCCCTCGATCGTACTTCTACTGGAAGACGCTAGTTTTTGTAGAAGTTTTAAGTACACTATAAATATAAGGGATTTAAAAAACCCTTTTAAAAATAAATTTTTGGAGAAAGAATGTGGTCAATGCTAGTCTCAATTGGGCCAGTATTGTTGGTATTGTCCTCGCGGTATGTGGAGGGGGCCTTTATTTCTTGAGGTCTTTTAAACCTGCATTAGCAAGGGATTATGATGTTTTCTTCGCAGCAATAGGACTTTTGTGCGGGGGAATATTATTTTTTCAAGGCTGGAGGTTAGATCCCATCCTTCAGTTTGGTCAGTTTTTGTTAGCAGGAACTACAGTTTTTTTCGCATATGAAAGTGTGCGATTAAGGGGAGTTGCTACTGATCAAGCTAGAAGGTCATCTTATTTTGATGATGATCCTACTTCTGATATGCCTAGAAATTTTAGAGGCCGATTTAACGAGGATTATGATAGGTTTGATGAGCCTCAAAGATCATCAAGAAGATTTAAACCTCAAGAAGATGACGAATTTGAAGATGAATATATGGAGGGGAGATCCCGTAGGAGGAATGTTTCAAGAGCTATACCTTCTGCGGCTGTAAGCAGAAACAGGCCATCTACAAGAGAAGCAGATCAGTTTGAAAATGAAGAACCTATAAGAAGAAGAAGAAGGCAGACTCCTGAGAATAAAAATAGTAATCAATCAGAAGTTAATAACTTTGGTGAAAGACGCAACTTATCTCGCAATGAAGTAAAAACAGGATCAAGACCTAGAATGAATCGGACAGTTTCTAGAGAAAATAATATTTCTTCGCCTTATGATTCTCCTCCATTAGAAAAAAAACCCACAAGATCTTCTATCAGGCAGCAAACTTCAACAACTCAAGTAGAGGATGCTTCATTCAAAGATACTAATCAAGTAAAAAAAACTCGTGAAGCTCGTAGAGCAAGCTCTTCGCCCAGATCAAGTTCTAAAAATCAAAATGGTAGATATACCGTTGGAACAAACAAAAAGAAACCCAGAGATAACAGCGCTAGATTTGATGATTAATTATAAGATTCCTGCCCATTTTAAAAATGATTGTCTACTAAATAATTCAATTAGTATTATTGCTAGGAATCCGATCATTGCAAATCGTCCATTAGTTATTTCAGAATAACTACTCCACCCGAATTTATATGCATTTTCAATATCAATTGATTTTTCATCTAATTTATTGTCTTCAGTTTGTTCATCAGTGTAATTTGTATCTTTATGCTGTTCAGTAAAACTCTCATTCTCTAGATTAGTGCTGTCTGAGTTAGTTTTTTCTTCTTTAGAATTCATTTTTTTTGCTAATCTTTAAAATTATACTTATCGGAAGTCAATAATTTCCAGTCCCCTTGCCCATTTAATTCTAAAATATTTTCATGAAAATCTTTTAAACTAGGTCTATGACCAACACTAATAAGAGAAAGTTCTCGTTCCTTTAGTAAACTATATAGTTTTTTTTCAGTTTCAATATCTAAAGCGCTTGTTGCTTCATCAAGTACTGCGAATCTTGGAGAATTTAGTAACAGTCTTGCAAAAGCCAATCTTTGTTGCTCGCCTAGAGAAAGAATTCGTGGCCAATCTTGTTTGATATCAAGATTAGGGTACCTATCCACCAAGGTTTTTAAATTTACTTCATGAAGTACAGAAGTAAGATGTTCATCGCTAAATTTTTTAACTTCTGTGGGATAACATAATTGTTCCCTTAAAGAGCCAAGTAACATATAAGGTTTTTGAGGTATGAATAATAATTCTCCGATTTTTGGTTTTTTTATTACTCCATCTTCGGGTTCCCATAAACCACTAATCATTCTTAATAAAGATGTTTTTCCACATCCAGAAGGTCCTACAACCAAAAGTGATTGATTATAGTCGATGCTTAAATTTAAATTCTTAATTATTGTTTTATTTGATCCAGGTGGGCAAAGATCAGCATTGTTAATCAAAATTGAAGGATAATCTGAAATAACATTTTGATTGCTCGTAGGGCTAGTTTGACTAATAGATTCGACTTTTGATTGGAATCCCTCTAATCTGCCTATACCAGCAGTAAATTTTGCAAGTTCCTCTATCTGATTAACGATGAAAAATAAAGAACCTTCGACCATGCCAAATGCAAAGCTTGCTTGAATAAATCGCCCATAATCAATATCACCTCTAAAGTAAGGAATTGCCATTATTAAATATGGAAAGAAGTTTCCAGCATAATTGATTGATCTTCTCATGACGTCAATTATTACTCTCCATATAATTAGTAAATTAAAGTTTCTCACCACTTCTCCTAATCGCCTTTCAGTTTCACTTCTCTCAGGGTTCTCTCCAGAGTAAAAGGCTATTGATTCAGCATTATCTCTAATATGAACTAAGCCATAACGAAAATCTGCTTCGTATCTAAGTTGATCGAAGTCTATCTTTACAAGATTTTTACCAGCAATTAAAAGGATAGAAGTTGCAAATGCTGCATACCCAAATAAAGAGAAAGTAAGTGTTGTACTGATACTCCATAAAATCAGAATATTAAGTGAAAATGTTAGAAGTGCGTCAAAAATACCTAATGTAAATGACAGACTTTGCCCTGTAAATGCTCGGGTATCATCTGTTATTCTTTGATCAGGATTATCTACATCAGTTTGATCTTCATCATTTGGATTTAATTGGTAATAAGCTTTATTGGTCATATAATCCTTGACTAAACTTTTTGAAAGCCATTCTCTCCAAATTATTCCTAATTTATATGTGAAAAATATTTGAGAAACACGTATTGGTAGAGCAACAGCAAAACAACACGCGTAAATTCCTAATATTCGATAAAATCCATCTTCTTGTTTCTCTACTAAAGCATTTGTTAAATCTCTTGCGATGAATCCTATTCCTGCGTTTATTCCGTTTACGGCTAAAAGCATTAGTACAATTATCGCAAGGAATAACCAATGTAACCATCTGCGGTTTTTCAATTGCCGTCTTAAGCTAAAAAAGCTTCCTGACCCAATTAAAAATAAGGCAGAGAAAAGTAATCCCCAGCTACCAGCCCAAATTGAACTGACAGTATTTACGACACCGCCGAAATACTTTTGAAGAAAAATTGGTTGAAAGCTTTCAAAAAAACTGATTATTCCTGTAAGACCAACAAGTACTATTCCACCAACACAAAATAAAAGTGAAATCAAAAGCCATATGAACTGAAATCCATTACATTGATCTATAGGGAGAAAAAATGGCTGAGAGAGCCTCCTTAATTTTTGTAGTTGGATAAGTATTTTGGATTTATTTTTTACGGCTTTATTCATTACTCGACAAGTTTTATAAAATAAATTATATCTTTTAGGAGTCTATTGACCAAAGCCAATAAATGAAAGTGCCCAATCAGGTAAATTTAAGTGATTCAAGATTGTTGTATCAAACTCATGTACCTTTGGAAAAGATTTATCTAATGCCCACCATAATAGAAAGGGTAAATTAAATAAAATTTGTAATTGCCATTTATAAGTTAAAACGCTCCAAATTTTTACTAACTTATCTTTGAGTGGATCATCTAATTCTTCCCAATTTTTTGAGATTACATCTAACAAATTTTTTGATTCTGTTTTTATGGAGTCTGATGAATTCATTTTGTTTTTATTTATTTATAACTAATAAACATTTCTTTCGAGAGTTTTAACCTGGAGGCCAATTCATTTTTCTTCCAGATAAAAAATGAATATGTAAATGAAAAACTGTTTGTCCTGATTCTGCTCCAGTATTGATTACTGTTCTCCAATTAGTTAAATTTTTTGATTTAGCTATTTTGCTACCTATGAAGAGTAAATGCCCTAATAAATTTGCATCTTCTTCATTGCATTCTAATAAACTGATAATTGGCTTTTTAGGAATCACTAAAAAATGCACTGGAGCTTGCGCCTGGATATCATTAAATGCAATACAAAATTTATCTTCATAAAGTTTATCGCAGGGAATTTCTTCATTAATTATTTTTTGAAATATTGTAGTTTCAATCATTAAATTAATTAATCAATTAATAGAAATAACGTCTTTTTCGTTAAATCCTTCTTTTATAAGTTCCTTGTTTAAATCATCTTTTGATGTAACTCTATCAACAAATAATATTCCATTTAAGTGATCCATTTCGTGTTGAATACACCTCGCTAGAAGACCATCTGCTTTCATTTTACGTGGTCTACCCATTTCATCTCTAAATCTTAATTTTATTGTTGATGGTCTTACTACATTCAAATAGACTCCAGGTATACTCAAGCAGCCTTCTTCGTATGAATTAAGTGTTGTTCCATAGTCTATAATTTCTGGATTAATCAATATTAAAGGTTCTGCCGCTGAATCTTCAAAATTTACATCTATGACAAGCAGCTCTTTGTTGATTCCAATTTGAGGTGCAGCGAGTCCAATTCCTTTAGCTGCATACATGCTTTGAAGCATTTCTTTAGCAAGTTTTCTAATCGATTCGTCAACCTTAGATATTCTTTTGGAATTTTGTCTTAGTACATTATCACCAAGTTTATAAATGTCTAGTGATGGCTTACCTGATTGTTCTTTTGAAATTTTTTCTGAGCTTTCACTTGTTCTTGACTTTTTTGCAAGTTGTGAAAAATGGTTCGCCACGTTAAAAAAGTTTTTAATTAAGAGTTTAGCTATAAAAATATTAGCACTTAAATTTACTTTCTTTATAGTTTTTTTAAATGAGTAATGATGATAAGTTAAAAGTTAGGCAAACTGTTTCTAAAAAAAAAGACTTTAAGGAATTAACTATAATTAGGGATATCATCTTTTGGATTGATGTTGTTGGTGAATGTCAAAATGAAAATGCCATTTTTGCAAGACCATTTGATGAGAAAGATGCATTTCCTCAGAAATTAACAAGTAAAAAATATAATATTAAAAATAACTTTCATGGATATGGTGGTAAATCTTATAAATGTATAAATTTTAAAAATAAACTTTATTTGATATGGATAGATCAATTCACAAAGGCAGTATGGTTTCAAATTTTTAAAGAAGTAGTAACAAAAGATAGAATTCAAAATAAATATCTTGATTCAGTTCAAGAACCTAGACAGTTATCTAAATCAATTGAGGGAAATTTCGATTCTTCATTTGTTATTTCTCAAAAAAAAATTTTGTACGGAATTTGCGAAATAAAAAATAGAGATTATTTATTTTCTTTAAATTTAAAAAAAACTAAACAAGATATTCATCGAATAAAAAAATTTAAAAATTTTGCTGGAGAATTATCTTCTAATACTTCTGCTAGCTTACTTTCTTGGGTCGAGTGGGATTCTCCTTGCATGCCCTGGGAAAAAAATGATCTGTTTTTTGCTCAAATTGACTTAGATGGAGATTTACAAAAAATAAAAAAATTCGTAAATAAGCAGATCAATGTTAAAAAAAATGTTTCTTTTTTTCAACCTTATTGGATAAGTGAAACACTTTTAGCATGCTCTGAAGATAGTTCTGGATGGTGGAACTTATTGTTTTTAGATGTTAGTGAAATTGAGAATATTTTTATTAAGAAAAGAGTAGAGAGAAATTTGATTGAGTATGGAGCACCACAATGGGTCTCCGGAATAACATTTTTTTCAGGGACTATAAAAAATTTATTTTGCATAGCAAAAAAAGAAAATAATCTCATAGTGGAACAATATAAAGATCTTGAATTTGTTAAAGAATTTTCTACTCCTTTTACTTCAATAAGTGATTTTAGTGTTTTTCGGAAAAAAGTTCTATTAAAAGGTTATGGATCTGATTTTTTGGGAATTGTATTTGAAATTGATTTTGCAAAAAAAATTATATCAAATTTTTCTGAGGAGTTGTTTGTTGATCATATAAAAGATTGTTCGAGACCTGAAACATTTTGGTTTAAAGGTTTTGAAGATCAATCTACCCATTCTTTTCTTTATAAACCGCTTGTTGAAAATTTTAGAAAGCCACCTCTTCTTGTTAGAGCTCACAGCGGACCAACTTCATTTTTTGATGGATCATATAATTCTGAAGTTCAATATTGGACCTCAAAGGGATTTTTTGTTGCTGAAGTAAATTATGGAGGATCTTCAGGATTTGGCAAAGTATATAGAGAGAGATTGAATTATAAGTGGGGCATTGTTGATTCTTATGATTGCAAAGCACTAGCTCTTGAATTAACTAAATCAAATCAAGTTGATAGCGAGAAAATAGTAATATTTGGTAATAGTGCTGGTGGATTCACTGCCCTGAATAGTCTATTGTGTGGTTCTATTTTTACAGCTGCAATTTGTAAATATCCTGTTCTTGATTTGAAGGATATGCATTACAACACTCATAGGTTTGAAAAAGATTATTTAAATTCATTGGTAGGCAATTATGCAAAAAATCATGATGATTATATAAATAGATCGCCGATAAATCATATTAACAAAGTAAAAAAACCAATATTGTTGTTTCATGGAAAAAAAGATACAGTAGTTTCGTATAAACAAACTTTAAAAATTCAAGAAATTTTGATTCAGAATAATAAATATTCAGAAGTTATTTTTTTTGAAAATGAAGGTCATGGGTTTAAAAATAAAGGAACTAAAGAATTAGTGATGAAAAAATCTCAGGATTTTTTAAAAAATGCTTTGAATATTTAAGAATTGATTTTTAGAAAATCGATAGTATCTTTTAATTTTTCTATAAATATATCAATTTCTCCCTTATTGGTTGTGAAATTCATGCTAATTCTTGCTGTTGATTTAATTCCAATGTGTCTGTGAAGAGGTTGACAGCAATGATGCCCACTTCTGATGCAAATTCCCTTTGTATCAAGAATTTCTGCAATATCGTTTGAATGTATATTTTTTATATAAAAGGTGGCAAGTGATGCTCTGTCAGGATCTATCTCCGGCGATGGACCGAGAATTTCAACATTTTCTATTTGATTTAATTTTTCAAATAAATATTTAGTAATACTCTTTTCATATTCATGAATTTCATCTAATCCAATAGTGTTTATATAATTGATTGCTTCTGCAAGCCCTATCGCCTCTGCAATGGCTGGAGTCCCAGCTTCAAATTTATGAGGTAGCTCTGCCCATGTACTTGTCTCTTCAAAAACATCTTGAATCATTTCACCACCTCCAAAGAGAGGAGGAATCTTTTCTAGGATTTCTTTTCTTGACCAGAGGAAACCAATACCTGTAGGACCGCAAAGTTTATGTCCTGATCCCGCTAAGAAATCTATATCAAGATCAATTACATCTAGTTTTTGATGCGCCAAACTTTGACATGCGTCTATTAACACTAAAGATCCTTTTTGTTTGGCTAATTTAGTTATCTCTTTGATTGGATTACAGCAACCTAGAGTATTACTGACATGTACTAGGCTAACAAGCCTAGTTCTAGGTGTTAGTTTTGATTTGAAATCATCTATATCTAATTTCCCATTTTTATCTATACCTATAAATTTTAATTTGCATTTATTTTTAGCTGCAACCATTTGCCATGGAACAATGTTGCTATGATGCTCCATTATTGATAAGAGAATTTCATCGTTTTCTCTTAATGTAGATTCGCCCCATGATCTAGCAGCTAGATTGATTGCTTCGGTAGCATTTCTTGTGAAAATAATTTCTTTTGTTGAATTCGCTTTTATATATTGGCTAATTAAATATCTTGCATTTTCAAATTGTTCGGTTGCTTTTGCACTTAATTGATGTGCGCCTCTGTGTACATTAGCATTAAAGTTTCTATAGTATTTATCAATTTTTTCCAACACTTGGATTGGTTTTTGAGTTGTTGCAGCATGGTCTAAATAAATGATTTGCTCATTACTTTTTAAGTTCTTATTTAAAAGAGGAAAGTCTTTCTTAATTATTTCAGGAAAATTTTGAATTGTTTCCATTAATTCTCGTTTAAAAGTTTATCAAGCAAATCCCATTTATCTTTTGAAACGGGAATAAATGAAATTATTTCTTGAAAGTAAGAACTTAATTGTAGTTTACTTGCTTCCGCTAATGTGACCCCTCTTGTTCGCATATAAAAAAGTTCTTCTTCATTTAGTTGCGAAATTGTTGCTCCATGCTTGCATTTGACATCATCAGCAATTATTTCTAATTGAGGTTTGGTATCTATTTGTGCGAGATCTGATAAAAGTAAATTTCTGCTTAATTGGGAAGCATCAGTTTTCTGAGCAATTTTCGGAACTATTATTGAACCTTCAAATATTGCATGTGATTTATCGTCAGCAAGTGATTTGTTGATTTGATCAAGAAATCCATTTGGGCCATTAAAATCTATCTTTGTATAAGTAGAAATTTGTTCATCTTTTTTTGTTATTTGCATACCTTTGATATTGGTTTTAGCGTTTCCTTGAGATTGCTTAATATTAATTTCAAATCTTGCATAATTGAATTTGAAATGTAAAGATCCCAAGTTATATTCGCTATTTTTTTGTTGAATTACATTGAGAGAATTTAATAAATTTGATCCGTTTTCACCGTAAGAAACAACACCATGATTTAGAGAACTATTTTCTTCTAAAAAAAAGAACGTTGATTGTGATAATGAAGAGTTTTCTTTGCCAAGATTTACTTGTATTAATTCAACATCGCAATTCTTTTCTAAAAATATTACTAGGGTTTTTGCGTTTAAAGAGTTACTTGATGCATGACTAAAGATTTCAATCGGAGGTATTTTAGATCCATTTACTTTTAATCCCAAGATATTTTTTTTACAACTTAAAGACAGATTTAACAGGTCACTCCAATTCTCGTTTTGATCAAAACTGGATATCTGTTCTTTGATATATTTATCTACTTCATCCTCACTTAATTGTTCAATTGAATAATTTTCTTCTACAAATTCAATTTGACAATTTTCGCCAATTATTAATCTAATAGTACTTTGAGAATTATTCGGATAGGGTGAATCAAATTTCAGATCTTTTTCATTAAAAGAGTAGTCTAGAAAGTTTGAAAATTTTGTTTTATTTGAAAGTCTCCATAGTTCACTTTTAGGATTAGGGAGGGGATTTGATTGTAATTTATGAAGACAGATTTTTTGTATTTCTGTTTGATATTCAAGTAATTTATTAGTTTTTATTTTTTCAATAATTTCCATTTATTTAAGTCTCTTTTACAAAGTGATCAGTCCACTCATAACCTTTTTTTTCCAGTTCTAATGCGAGATCACTCCCGCCAGTTTTTATAATTTGTCCGTCTGCCATAACATGGACATAATTTGGTTCAATTTCATCTAGTAATCTTTGATAGTGAGTAATTAATATAATTCCAGTTTGTGTATTAGATATTTTTTTTATTCCTGATGCGACTATTCTAAGAGCATCAATATCTAAGCCAGAATCGGTCTCGTCTAATATCGCTATCTTGGGCTCAAGTAAAGCCATTTGCAGAATTTCATTTCTTTTCTTTTCACCTCCAGAAAATCCCTGATTTACACTCCTTGATAGGAATGCCTGATCCATTTTCACAAGTTCTAACTTTTCTTTAACTAATTCCTCAAAATCAAAAGTGTCTAATTCTTCTTTGTTAAGGAATTTTCTTCTAGCATTCGTTGAAACTCTAAGAAATTCAAGATTACTAACGCCTGGAATTTCTATTGGATATTGGAAACCAAGGAAAATTCCTGATTGAGATCTTTCTTCAGGTTCTAGAGAGTTGATATTTTCACCTGAATATTTTATATCGCCATTTGTAATATTATAAGAAGGGTGCCCCGCAATGATCTTAGAAAGAGTGCTTTTACCACAGCCATTTCTTCCCATAATGGCATGTATTTCTCCCGGATAAACAGTAAGTGAAACACCCTTTAAAATTGGAAGATTATTAGTAGATGCAAAGAGATTCTCAACTTCTAATATTGGATCTGATTCTTTCATTTGACTTTGCATTTCAGTTTAGAAATTGATTAATTAACCTACTGATCCCTCGAGTTTAAGTGCCAGTAACTTATCTGCTTCAGCAGCAAATTCCATAGGTAATTGATTAAATACATCTCTGCAAAAACCGCTGACCATCATAGATACTGCCTCCTCAAATTCTATACCTCTGCTTTGGAGATAAAAAAGTTGATCTTCTGAGATTCTACATGTGCTTGCTTCATGCTCAATTTCAGAATTGGGTTGTTGAGATTTGATGTAAGGGAATGTATTTGCAGAAGCTTCATCCCCAATTAACATTGAATCACATTGACTGTAATTTCTTGATCCTTTAGCTTTTGTTCCCATTTTGACAAGACCTCTATAGCTATTTATTGAGTTACCTGCACTAATCCCTTTGCTAACAATAGTTGATTTGGTCTTAGGACCAATATGGATCATTTTTGTACCGGTATCTGCTTGCTGAAGATTATTGGTAAGTGCCACTGAATAAAATTCGCCTACAGATTCTTCTCCTAAAAGAAGACAGCTAGGGTATTTCCATGTAATTGCAGACCCTGTTTCAACTTGAGACCAGCTAATTTTACTTCTCTTACCTAAACATTTTCCTCTCTTGGTGACAAAATTAAAAATTCCGCCAATACCTTCTTCATCACCAGCATACCAATTTTGCACTGTTGAATATTTTATTGAGGCATCGTCTAATGCTATAAGCTCTACAACTGCTGCATGTAGGGTATTTGTATCAAACATTGGAGCTGTACAACCTTCTAGATAACTTACAGAACTTGATTCTTCAGCAATGATTAGTGTTCTTTCGAATTGTCCTGAATCTCCACTATTAATTCTGAAGTAGGAAGATAGATCCATAGGGCAGGTAACACCTTTTGGGATATAAACAAAAGAACCATCACTAAAAACAGCAGAATTTAGTGCTGCAAAATAATTATCACTAGCTGGAACTACTGTACCTAAATATTTTTCAATCAAATCAGAGTGATTTTTTACTGCTTCACTAATTGAGCAAAATATAACTCCATGTTCAGCAAGTTCTTCTCTAAAAGTTGTGGCTATTGAAACACTATCAAAGACAGCATCTACTGCAACATTTGTGAGTTTTTTTTGCTCCGTAAGGGGTATTCCCAATTTGTCAAAAGTCTCAAGAAGTTTGGGATCAACTTCATCTAAACTAGAAATTTTCTCTTTTTGCTTAGGAGCAGAGTAATAAATTATATCTTGATAATCAATTTGTTTATATCCTAATCCTGCCCAATCAGGTTCTTTCATTTTTTGCCATTTTTTAAAGGCTTTTAATCTAAAATCAAGTAGATATTTTGGCTCTTCTTTTTTCTTCGAAATTAATCTTATGATATCTTCATTTAATCCCTTTGCTATTTTTTCAGTTTCAATATCAGTAACGAAACCATATTTGTAAGGCTCTTTTACTACATCTTTAACTAAATTTTCGTTAACCATGTTATCAAAAATAAATTATTACAATTATCTTTATATACTCTAACGAAAGATACCCCCAATATTGAGTTTTTTTCCTTTATTAAAACTAAAAATTAATGTCCAATCATCTTGATCCCTTGTCTAATCCTTTAAACATACAAATTATTCAAGAAATTGATAATCTTGATCTATCTATCATGCAAAAACATCATTTAAGAATACTTGCTCATTGCCTCCAGATTTTAAAAATTATCAATGTAGATAATACTTTTGAATATCAAAATAATAATCCCCTGAGAGAATGGTGTGATAATCAATCTAAAAAATTTGATGATAAAAAATTTAGTGATCTTTTTTATGAGCAGTTAGAATCCACGTCGAAAAAATTAAGTACTTTTTCAAAAAAAATTGGTAAAAATATTGAGGATTTAGATATAGATGATTTAGTACTTCTAGTTGATTCACGCTGAAGCCCCTTCTAATTGATCCCAAAGAAAAAATATATTTTTGTTGAGTCGTTAACAAATTCAGGTAATAAAATTTAAAAAAAAAGAAAATTAATTTACATTTAAAAAAGACCTAAAAATTAATTAATTGCTTTGATACCAACTGTTTTGAAGATAAATATTAATTTTGAGAATTTTTTAGTAGTCAGAGGATCCTGACGACAGGGAAAAAAGACACACAATTCCTCAAAAAAAAGAACATACTGATCCCAAATAAAAACGGAGAATTTAAAGTGGCTGATGGGATCATGATTAAAGATGAATTACTCTCACTTACCCTCAGACAATTACGTCAAGAAGCAAGTAAATTATCAGTCCCTCTGTACAGTCGCAAAACAAAAGCTGTTTTAGTTGATTTAATACTCAAATATCAAGAAAAATCTACAAAAAAAACATATATTACTTCACCACAGTTAAAGTCTGAAGAAACTTTTGAGACCAATGCTTTCACCAGTAATGAAGAAGTTAAAACAAATGTAGTATTCTTACCCCGAGATCCAGATTGGGCTTATGTTTTTTGGCAAATTTCTGATTCTGACCGAGAAAAAGCACAGTCTTTGGGAGCAAATAAATTATGTTTACGATTATTTGATGCATCTGGATCTGATGGAAGCAATTTGAATCAAGGAACTTTAAGGGAAATAGCAGTTGATAGTTATAGTACTGAGTGGTACTTACCAATCCCACTTGCAGACAGAGACTATAAGGTGGAATTGGGTTACAAATATGGTTTCAACTGGATGTCATTGGCATTCTCTTCCATAAGTCATGTGCCTGGATCTCATCCATCTGAGCAAATTCTTGATAAGTTCGTACCTTTTAATTTGGACTCTACTTCTGGATCAATCCCAGATATTTCGCAACCTATTGCTTCAGAACAAAATGGTATGCATGAAAGACTATATCAAGCAGCAACTAACATCCCTTTTAGAAAGAAAGTTGGTTCGGAAGAATTTATGGAAAATGTACATTCAACAAATCTTAATGATAATCTTACTGATTCAGGTGTTGGTAAATGGTCTTCAGGTTTAAATGAATCTGGAAGTGGAATTGTAAAAAATAGATCTTTTTGGCTCGTTGCAGATGCTGAATTAATTGTTTACGGAGCCACAGAACCCTCTGCAAAACTAACAATTGGTGGAGAAGATGTGCCCCTTGCTGCTGATGGTACGTTTAGGGTTCAAGTTCCATTCAGAGACGGGACTCAAAAATACGATATTAAAGCTGTTGACGAATCTGGTGAGCAAGAAAAAAGTATATCAATGAAATTTGATAGGATTACTCCGCTTGACGATACTAATGAAAAAGATAATGCTGAGACAGAATGGTTTTAATGAATTAAATTTATGCAAAAAAAAATTGTAGCTCTCACTCCTTTATTTGGAGCATTAACATTTCCACTCGTTGTTCCAATTACAATTTCTAAATTTGGTGTTAACTATGGAATATTTAGTGCATTATTAATTTCTTCATTATGGTTTATCGCTATGTTAAGAACATCCGAAATGCCTCATTAATTTAGTTAGATTTTTGGAAGTTTCTAAAAAGTATGCCTGAAGTTAGTGTAATAAATATCGATTCTCCTTTCTTAGATCAAAAGCCAGGTACTTCTGGTTTAAGAAAAAGTACTTTAAAATTTCAGGAAGAAAATTATCTAGAAATTTTTATACAAGCAATCTTACAATCACTGGATGATTTACAATGTTCAACACTAGTAGTTGGTGGTGATGGAAGATATGGCAATATTGAAGCAATAGAAAAAATTGTGCAAATATGTGTTGCGCATAAAGTTCAAAAGGTTATTGTTCCCAAATGTGGTTTATTATCTACTCCCGCGACATCACATTTAATTAGAAAAGAAAATGCTATTGGTGGTATTATTCTTTCGGCAAGCCATAATCCGGGAGGGATTAATGGTGATTTTGGAGTTAAGTTAAATATCTCTAATGGTGGCCCAGCTCCTGAGATAATTACTAATAAGATTTTTAAGGCCTCCCAATTACTAACTAGTTATAAAATTTGTAAAATTCAATTACCTGATTTTAGCGAATATGGAACTTATTCTTACGGTGAAACTATCTTAGAAATTATTGATGGATTAAAAGATTATTCTAATTTAATGGAGAAAATTTTTGATTTTGATCAAATTAGTGATTTTTTAAAAAAAGACTTCTCATTAATCTTTGATGCAATGAATGCGGTTACAGGCCCATACGCAAAAAATATTTTTGTTGAAAAAATGGGTCTTGCACATGATTCTGTCTTGAATGGTAACCCGTTAAAAGATTTTGGAGGTTTACATCCTGATCCTAATCTTACTTATGCATCCCACTTGGCTGATTTGTTACTAAATAAAAAATCTTATAATTTTGGTGCTGCATGCGATGGAGATGGAGATAGGAATATGATTTTAGGAAGTGGATGTTTTGTAAATCCTAGTGATAGCCTTGCAGTCATAACTGCTAACACAAAATGTGTCCCTGGTTATAAAAATGGTATTACAGGTGTGGCACGATCCATGCCAACCAGCTCAGCGGTTGATAATGTAGCTCGATCATTAAATATACCTTGTTTCGAGACACCTACTGGCTGGAAGTTTTTTGGAAATCTTTTAGATTCTAATTTAATTACTTTATGTGGAGAAGAAAGTTTCGGAACAGGTAGTAATCATGTGAGAGAAAAAGATGGACTATGGGCAGTTTTGTATTGGTTACAAGTTTTAGCTGAAAAAAAATGTTCGGTAAGTGATTTGATGCAGAATCATTGGAAACAATTTGGTAGGAATTATTATTCAAGACATGATTATGAGGCAATTCCCTCAAATATTGCTAATCAAATCTTTGATAATCTAACTTCTATGCTCGACAATTTAAAAGGAAATAGTTTTGCTGGCCATTTAGTTAAAGTTGCAGATAACTTTTCATATTTAGATCCCGTTGATAATTCCATAAGTAAAAATCAAGGTTTAAGATTGATCCTTGATGATAATTCTCGTGTAATTGTGCGCCTTTCTGGAACTGGAACTAAGGGTGCAACATTAAGACTTTACTTTGAGAAATTTTTCAATCCTCAACAGAATCTTTCGTTAAATCCTCAGATTGCTTTGAAACCTCTAATAAATGATTTAGATGCTTTATTAAACATTTCAAAACTTACTCAAATGGAAACTCCTACAGTAATTACATAGAATTAAAAGTAATGATTTTTTGATTTTATTTATATGCATTCAGAAAATTTATTTACTAATTATTCTCAAACAGAAAATAATGCACCTTTGGCAGATAAATTAAGACCAAAAAATTTGGAAGATTTTTTTGGTCAACAACCAATCCTGCATGAGAATTCGCTTTTAAGAAGTGCAATATTAAATGATAAGATTAGTAATTTTATTTTTTCTGGCCCTCCTGGTGTTGGAAAAACTACTCTAATTGAAATTATTTCCTTTAATACGCGTTCAAAATTAATTAAATTAAATGCAGTATTTTCAAGTGTTAAAGAATTAAGAAATGAAATCGCTAATGCAAAAGATAGATTCCTAAATTCAAAAAGAAAAACAATTTTATTTATCGATGAGGTTCATAGATTTACAGCAGTTCAGCAAGATGCTTTATTACCTTCAATAGAAAATGGAACTATAACTTTCATTGGTGCTACAACTGAAAACCCTTTCTTCGCTGTTAATAAAGCGCTTGTTAGCAGGTCTCGTATTTTTACACTGCTTCCCTTGTCTGAAAATGATATGAATAAAATAATTAAAAAAGTCATAACTCATTATTTAAAACAACAGGATTCAAAAAAAGTTTATTTAGCTGAAGATGCAATAAGTCATTTAATTAAATTTTCTGGCGGTGATGCAAGAACATTAATTAATGCGTTAGAGATGGCCATAGAGACAACTGCTGAAAATGATGCTAAAGAAATCAAAATTAATCTCTCAATAGCAGAGGATGCAATTCAAAAGAAAAATATTGTTTACGATAAAAATGGTCAAAATCATTACGATGTGATAAGTGCTTTTATCAAATCCATAAGAGGTTCTGATCCAGATGCAACTTTATTTTGGCTTGCGAATATGATTGAGGCTGGTGAAGACCCTAATTTTATTTTTAGAAGACTACTTATATCTGCCAGTGAAGATATTGGAATAGCTGATCCTAATGCCATAGTAGTTGTACAATCCTGTTGTGATGCTTTTGATAGAGTTGGTTTTCCAGAGGGATTATATTTTTTAACGCAGGCTTCTTTATATTTAGCTATGTCTCCAAAAAGCAATAGCGCTAAAAGTATTTTTAAGGCAATTGAAATAATCAAATCTACCAATGCTTTTGATGTTCCACTTCATTTAAAAAATAATTCTAATAGTTATGTCAATCCTCATAATTATCCAGGTAATTGGGTCGCACAAGAATATCTTCCCAAATCTTTAAGAGGTTTAAAAATATGGGAGCCAAATAACAACGGATGGGAAAAAACTCAATATGAAGAACTGCTTAGAAGAAAAGAAAACTAAAAATTTTTCGAACAACAAATAATCTCAGGATTAAAAGAAGTTCTTTCTTCGTAAGCTAAAGCGATAGTCCAATTATGGAAGTTAATCTGTGAATAATTTAAATGTATGTTTTTCTTTTTATGAATTAACTTTTTTGGCTTTTCAAAAAATTGCCAATGGTTAATGTCTTTAGCTAATTTTCCATGATCCCATTTTATAGCCGCTTCAACAGCACACCATTGATTTAATATCATATTTTTTGTCAAATAATTATTATGGATTGATTGATTGGTATGAAAAAAATATTTTTCTGCAAATTTTAAATAGTTAAAATCTCTATCTGTTCTCTCAATATCAATCCCTATTTTGCCTTTATGCCAGACTATAGTGATGGCATCTTTGCAATGACTTAAACTGATATTTCCCATGCCAGAGGGTAAACTTGGAGGTTCTCCAGGATGAGCATTAATTGGAATTTCTAGGGGGTCTAAATCAAAAAGTGTTGAAAGTGATTGTCGCAAATAAGCTCTTGTTTCTAAGAAAATCTTTGATCTTAAATTTGTTAGGTTTTTTGCAGTTTTAATTTCTTCTACAGTTGCGACATCTTGCACACCTTTGATCTCATAAAACCAAATTTTTGGTATTTTATATTCATACTCATTTAATAATTTCAATGGCTCTTAAGGTTGGCGACAAAGCACCAGAATTCAAATTAAAAGATTCTTTCGAGAAAGAAGTTTCTCTTAGGGATTTTAAAGGTAAAAGAATAATACTATATTTTTATCCAAAAGATAATACTCCAGGATGTACTAAAGAAGCATGTAATTTTAAAGAGAATTGGGATTTACTCCAAAAAAATAATATTGTTGTGCTTGGTATTAGTAAAGATAATGCATCCTCTCATCAGAAGTTTACAGAAAAATTTAATTTACCTTTTCTTCTTTTAACTGATCCTGAACCTTTCAAAGTTTCATCTGATTACGATAGCTATGGACTGAAGAAATTCATGGGAAAAGAATATATGGGAATGATGAGAAATACTTTTTTAATTGATACTGAAGGTAACATCGAAAAAATTTACTTAAAAGTAAAAGCAGCAATAATGGCTGATCATATAATTGCAGACCTTGGGTTAAGCTAATTTTTTTATGGATTGGTGGTGAATAATCATCCCCTCCATAACTAAATTAGGAGCATTGATAATATTTTCTTTTTGAATCTTTAGAGATTTTGTGAGTAATTGAGAGTCGCCTCCACACATTATTAAAATATCCTTTTCGGGATTAAATAAACTATTAACCACGCCAGTAAGAGAATTGATTACTCCTTTTAAGATTGCGTCTTCTGTATTAATTAAAAAATCTTTGATCGGAATATCATATTTTTTGGGAACTTTAAGATTTTTTGTATTTTGTTCAATTGATTTTAATTGTGTTAGAAAACCTGGAAGAAGTTGACCTCCAATAATAGATCCATTTGAATTCAATTTTGTTATTGATAGTATTGTTCCAAAATCTGCAATTAGCAAATCTTTTTTGAAAGGGTTTGCAATAATTTTTGAAGCGGCAATACAGGCAAGAGCTCTATCAACTCCAAAATAATCAGGAAGATTTGATAACTGAATATCTTTAGTTTTTATTTCATTTTCTTTTTTTAGCAAAAAATTTGGTAATTTTCCTACAGAAGCCCAAATTAATTTATCAAGATCTATATTTCCGGGAACTTTTTGCTCTTTTTTGGTATGGAAGAATTTAGATTGATTTTTAGAATATTTCGCCCAATGAAGTCTACTATTGCCTACTAATAAAAAATTTATATCTGAGACCATTGTTCTATGATCAATTTAATTATTAGTGTGTATTCCACATTCTTGTTTAATCCCCCCAAATCTTGTATCTCTGCCCGTAGTTTCAATTCCATCGGGACTGCTTGAATGCCAATCTCCTACAGAAGAATAACCTTTAATAAAAAGTGGATGGGCAGGTAAATTATTCTCTTCCATATAATAAAAAATATCTTTATTTGTCCAATTTAATAAAGGTCTTAAAGAGAGTCTTTTACGAATTACGTCTATGAATTTCATTTTTTTTCTATTTTCTGTTTGACTTGATCTAACACCGCTTGCCCAGCAGAAAATATCATATTTTTCTAGACCATTTTCTAAAGGTTTTATCTTCCTCAATGTATGATACTTATCTAAATCACTCTCTTTATTTGTTTCCCAAAGTTTTCCGTATTTGGCCTCCATTCTTGCTGGAGATAATTCACTTTGCAGAACTTCAACTTCTAAGGATAAATTATCAATAAGCTTTTCAGCGTAATGGTATGTTTCTGGAGGAAGGTAACCTGTATCTATCCAAAATATTTTGATCTTTTTTTGTAGACATAATTTTCTGACCATATCTAAAAGGACTGATGACTGTATACCAAAACTTGTTGTAAGAGCAAATTGATTACTAAACTTTTCATAACCCCATGTAAGCATTTCTTGAGGATTCATTTCTACTAGCTCTTGATTATATTTCCTCAAGTTAGTTTGAATATCTTTGTGTATTTTTTCAATCATTCTTCAGTTTGGTTATGAGTTTAATTTTATTTCGCTCAATTTAAAAATTATTCGTATAGTTTAATAATACATTTACGCATAACAATATTTCTCTAATGAAATCAATACAAAAACCAATAGTAATAGTTGGAGCAGGTTTTGCAGGTATGACATTTGCTTTGAATTTAAAGAATCTTAATCCTTCTTTACCGATTCTTGTGGTTGATTCTGAAACTAACTTTATATTTAAACCTTTAATGTACGAAGTTTTAAGTAAAGAAATAAGAAGTTGGGAAGCTACCCCAAAATTTGCAAATATTTTTTCTGATGCGGGTATAACTTTTTTAAGAAATTGTTTAACCAAGATTTCCTTCAAAGAAAACATCCTTGAATTTAGTGACGATTTAAAATTAAGTTATCAGTATCTTGTTATCTGTACAGGATCTATTCCAAATAGTTTTTTTACAAAAGGTATAGATGAAAATTGTTATTTTTTTAATGATGTTCACGATCTAAATAAATTAAATTCTTTTTTAAAAAAATCACAAGATACTGAGTTTTATAAAAAGTTATTCATAGTTGGAGGTGGTCCCTCTGGCATAGAGTTGGCATGCAAAATTAAAGATATATTTACAGACCAATTTGAAATTAATGTAATAGAAAAATCTAACGAAATACTCAATAAAAACAAAATTTTTAATAGAGAACAAGCAGAGAAGGCATTAGAAACAAGAAAAATCAACGTTTTTTTGAATTCCACAGTCAAAGAAGTCTCAGAAACTAAGATTAGTATTTCTAGTGATGTTGGACTAACTTCCTTGGATAAAGATATTGTTATTTGGACTGCAGGTGTTAAACCTAATTTGTCTTACTTAGACAATGATCAAATAACAAAAAAATTTGGACGAATTTTAGTTAATAATAATTTACAAATAGAAAATCATAAAAACTGTTTTGCTATTGGTGATATTTCAGTTATTGAAGGAATGGAGGATTTACCCATAACTGCTCAGGTCGCTATGCAGGAAGGAAATCATCTTGCTAATAATTTAGAACTTTTAATTCAAGGAAAAGATTCTTTACCTTTTGAATTTCAAGATAATGGTGAAATGATTAGCTTAGGAATAGGCGAAGCTTCAATTTCAGGGCTTGGGGTTACTTTATCTGGGAAATTGGCTTTTGAAGCAAGAAGACTTATATATGCTTCTAAGTTGCCTGATATTAGGGAAAGCTTAAAATCTGCATCTTCATGGATATTTCAAAAAAAATCTATTTTTAAAAAGTTTCTTAAAAAAGATAATTCTAATTAAGCTTTTTCGAAATATTGTTTTTGGGTATATTGAGTTAAATAAGTTTCATATGAATCTAATTTCAGTACTTAGTAATAATTTTGATGCGTTAATAACAGTAGTTGTTTTAATAATGTCAATAATTTTGTTTATCAAAAATACTATTGCGCCAGAATTGACTGGTTTGTTATGTGTTGGAATATTTATAGCTACAGGTGTTCTTTCTCCTGAAAAAGCTTTAGCTGGATTTGGTAGCCCTTCCTTAATCACCCTAATGGGTTTATTTGCAGTTTCCTCTGCTTTATTCAAAAGTGGTGCTTTAGATAGAGTAAGAGAATTGATTTCTTCTGAAAGTATAAGAACGCCAAGGAAATTAATTTCTTTAATAGCTTTTTTGATTGCGCCAATATCTGGAATTGTTCCTAATACTCCAGTAGTAGCTTCTCTATTGCCTTTGATTGAAGGTTGGTGCGAGCGGAGAAACATATCACCATCAAAGGTTTTATTACCTCTTTCTTTTGCTACTTTACTAGGTGGAACCCTAACATTATTAGGTAGCTCAGTAAATCTTCTTGTAAGTGATATTAGTCAACAATTAGGTTATGGAGCTTTGGAATTATTTAGTTTGACTTCAATTGGAATTCCTGTTTGGCTCATAGGTACAACGTACATGATTATAGTTTCTGACATGCTTTTGCCAGATAGAGGGAGAGATAAGGAGTTTATTAAAAATGGGGATATGAATATATATTTTACTGAAGTTACTATTCCCTCTGCATCAGAATTAGTTGGACAATCTGTAAGAAATAGTAGATTACAAAGACGATTTGACGTTGATGTTCTGGAATTGCAACGAAATGGAAAAGTTATTCTTCCTCCTTTGGCAGATAGAAAGATTGAACCGGATGATAGATTAATAATACGCGTAACTAGGGCAGACTTATTTAGGCTTCAGCAGGAACATACCATTCTGTTAGGGGAAAATAAAACATCTTTCGACGGAGCTAACGTTTTCTTAGATGATGAAGGTACTAAGACTTTTGAAGCTTTGTTACCAGCAGGCTCAACTTTAGCAGGTGCAAGTTTGAGAGAATTAAGATTCAGGCAACGTCATAATGCTACGGTTTTGGCGCTGAGAAGAGGCCAACAAACTGTCCAGGAGAGATTAGGTCAAGCTGTTTTAAGAGCAGGCGATGTTTTATTATTGCAAGCTCCGTTAGATTCAATAAGAGGTTTACAGGCCAGTAATGATTTACTTATTTTAGATCAATTTGAAGATGATTTACCTGTCTTGATAAAAAAACCTATCTCGATTGCAATTGCAATAGGAATGGTGGTTTTGCCTTCAGTTACTAATATTCCATTAGTTGGTTCAGTTCTTTTAGCAGTGATTGCAATGGTTGCTTTTGGATGTTTAAGACCTGCAGAAATACAAAAATCAATTAGGTTAGACGTTATTTTATTGCTGGGATCCTTATCGTGTTTTAGTGTTGCTATGCAGGTAACTGGATTAGCAGATTTAATTGCATTCAATCTTAATTTTGCTCTTGATGGGTTACCTTTGTATTTTGCATTAGTCGTAATTTTTGTATCGACCGTTATCCTTACCCAATTTATCAGTAATGCTGCTTCGGTCGCTTTGATTTTGCCCGTTGCTATTGAATTTTCAAATGTTTTAGGGATTTCACCAAGTGCTTTGATAATGCTTGTTTTGTTCGGAGCAAGTCAATCTTTCTTGACTCCAATGGGTTATCAAACGAATTTAATGGTTTATGGCCCTGGAAGGTATAGATTTTTTGATATCGCAAAATATGGAGCTGGATTAACACTTATAATGTCATTTACGGTCCCAGCATTGATAATTTTTAATTTCAGATAAATAAAGTGAAATTCAAAAGTAATGTTTATAAGTTAAAAGATGCTTACAGAAAACTATCTGTACCCCAATTTACTATTGTTACAGGATTGTTTATTATCTTCTTTGGCACTTTAATTTTGAGTTCTCCATTATGTTCATCTTCAAAGGTTGGTCTGTGGGAAGCATTCTTTACATCTACTTCTGCTATAACTGTTACTGGATTAACCATAATAGATATAGGAGTTGATTTAAATTTCTTTGGTCAATTTTTCTTGGCTTTTATGCTTTTATCAGGTGGTCTAGGATTAATGGCTATCACGACATTCTTACAAGGTTTCGTTGTAAAAGGGACAAAGCTAAGAACTAGATTAGATAAAGGAAAGACTTTAGATGAATTTGGAGTTGGAGGAATTGGTAGAACCTTTCAAAGCATTGCTATAACTGCGACTTCTATCATATCTTTTGGCGCAATTGTTTTATATTCTTTTGGATTTGTAGATATTCAGAATAACTGGGAAAGACTTTGGTCATCAATTTTTCATAGTATATCTGCATATAACAATGCGGGTTTTTCTTTATGGTCAAATAGTCTCCAAGACTATAGAACAAATTTTTTGGTTAATACTGTGTTTGTTTTTCTTATTGTTATGGGAGGACTGGGATGGCGGGTTATTGATGATATTTGGAGTAATAAAAAAAATCTTTCATATAAAAAATTGAGCCTTCATTCCAGACTAGTAATTAGGACAAGTTTGTCTTTAATATTATTTGGATCATTAGGATTCTTTATTACTGAATCATTGCTAAATAGTCAATTTTTTAATGATTTAAATTTGTTTGAAAGGTTATTATCTTCAGTCTTTGAAACAGTAAGTGCAAGAACCGCAGGCTTTACAAATTACCCAATTTCCTTGAAATCTATCTCAGATACGGGTCTATTGTTATTAATGACACTGATGTTTATTGGAGCAAGTACCGGAGGTACTGGTGGAGGGATAAAAACAACTACATTTATTGCTTTAATGGCTGCAACTAGATCAACTTTAAGAGGTCAGAAAGATGTAATTATTAGCAATAGATTAATTTCAGATAAAGTTATTCTTAAGGCTGTTGGAATCACAGTTGGATCTTTGCTTTTTGTTCTTTTAATGGCAATGCTTCTTAGTACAACTAATACTTTTATTAAAAAAGAATCTTTCACATTTCTAGAAATTTTGTTCACCTGCATATCTGCATTTGCAACAGTTGGTTTTGATATTGGTTTAACGGCAAAATTAAATCATTTTGGCCAATTAATTCTTATTGTTGGTATGTTTGTGGGAAGACTTGGTATCCTTTTGCTATTAAGTGCACTTTGGCAAGCTCTCTATAAGAGTAGAATAGATAGACAAAAGAGAATTGGCTATCCTAAGGCTGATCTTTATGTTTAGGATTGACTGAATTTTATTATGTCTGATTGGTGGCAGTGGTCTCAAAAGAGAGAAAAAGAAGCCCTCACTTTTGCAGTTGTTGGCGTTGGTAGATTTGGAACCGCTGTTTGCAGAGAACTTATAAGTAATGGTGCAGATGTTTTGGCTGCAGATTATTCGGAAAAAGCTATTGATGATTTGAGACAATTGGAACCCTCTATAGAAGCAAGAGTTGTAGATTGTACTGATGAAGAGTCTATGAAGGAATCTGGAATACTTGAAATGAATACTGTTGTAGTTGGTATAAGTGAACCCATTGAAGCAAGTATAACTACAACACTCATCGCTAAGGATAGTGAAGGTAGCAAAGTGAAAAGAGTAATAGCAAGAGCAACTAGTGACTTGCATGAAAAAATGTTAAAAAGGGTTGGTGCAGATAAAGTTGTTTTCCCTTCTAGAATGCAAGGGGAAAGATTAGGTTTAGAACTAGTTAGACCGAATTTAATTGAGAGATTGGAACTAGATACCCAAACTGGTATAGATGAAATAACTGTTCCAGAGGAATTTATTGGAAGATCTTTAAGAGATTTAAATTTGAGGAAAAATTATCTAGTAAATGTTCTTGCAGCAGGTCCCGCTGAAGAGTTAACAGTAAATCCCCCAGCAAAATATATTTTGGAAAGAGGTAATATTTTGGTAGTTATGGGAAAAACTGCAGATTTGCAGAAATTACCTCAAAGTTAATTATTTTAATCAGACTTTTTATAGTATCTTATCCTTTGAGGAGCTCTTTTTAATCTTTTCACGCTTTGTTTTTCAAGTTCGTCTCTAAATTTATCGGTATTTAAATTATTTTCAGAGAGAAGTGATTTGTCATCTTTTTCGAAGTATTTTTTTATACCCTCTTGTATTAATACTTTTGCCATATTGCTAATTGTTCTGGACTCATTACTGGCTAAAATAGAAAGTTGCTCGCATATTAATTCAGGGAGAACTACTTGAATTCTGGGAGATTTAGGCTTCCCATTTGTTGAGTTTTGACGGGTAGCCATGTGTCAAAGTGGATAACTGTTACTTATTATTATACACTGTTAGTCAAGGATACTATCTTTGTGTATATTATTAATAAGGGAATTTATGTCCGTATCAATTAATTGTTTTTGTTGTCCCATGAAAAATTCAAGAAAACTTGATTCACCTAAAAGGTCAATAATTGAGAAGAAGCAAAAAAGATTAGTTAATTCTGATTTTCAAGATAATGAAAATAGTGATGTTTTGATATCAGCTGTAATTAGTCCATATTTGTTAACTCATCTTCATCATATTCTTCAACAATCTGAGCATTATGCTCAAAAAGATGGTAGAAAATCACATGCAGCAAACTACGCTAAACTAAGAAAGGTTTTATGTTTAGACGCAAGAAGTATGGCAGATGCATCAGCAAAAGAAATAAAAGATACAGATAATGATTTATCTATTAAGAAATATAATGAACAAAATGTAGCTTGAAGTAATAATCTATTAACAAATAGATTTTTAAAAACATGACCAGCAATGCTGAAAAGCTTTATAAGTTAATAGCAAATGACTCCAAAAAGAAAAAAGGTTTGTTTATGACAGCTTTAACTAATCCCAAAAAAGCCTTAGATAAAATTTGCGATATTGGCAATGAGTTAAATATTTCTGTCACTAAAGAGGAGGTTATCGAATATTTGAGTACTCTCGACGACGAGGCAACTAAAATGTGGTTAATTAAGGCTCGGGGAGGTCTTTAGTAAAAGGTTGAGAGTAATTATTTTTTGGATTTGTCATTGGTTTTATTCTTTTATTGTACCCACCTCCCCCAGCTAAAGTCCAAAAAAACCAATAACTTGGAATTGCGAGAGCTGCAGCTATGAAAATCACTGCAATTTGTTCTATTCTTTTCATAATGCAATTTTATTCTACAAAAAATTTTTTAGTAAATAAGACTCAAATTTTGTAAATTCTATTTTTAAAAAAGTGATTAGATTTGAAGATGTAACCAAAATTTATTCTACAGATGTCGTTTTAAAAAATATTAATTGGGAGATTAAGAAAGGAGAAAAAGTTGGCTTAGTGGGTTCAAATGGTGCAGGTAAATCAACCCAATTTAAAATTTTAATTGGAGAGGAAGATCAAACAAGTGGACAAGTAATTAAAGAGGGAAATCCCAAAATTGTTCACTTAAAGCAGGAGTTGGATTGTGACCTAAATCGTTCAGTGCGAGAGGAATTAGAAAGTTCTTTCAAAGATATACAAAATGTTTCTGCCAAACTTTTAGATATTGAAAATAAAATGAAATCTTTGGAGATAAAGATACACTCCAATGAATTTGAATCATTAGTTGATCAGTTAGCAAAATATCAAGAAAAATTTGAAGCGTTAGGTGGCTATAGAATGCAATCTGATGTAGAAAAAATATTACCAAAATTAGGATTTTCTAACGAGGATGCTGATAATCTTGTAGGAAAATTTTCAGGTGGTTGGCAAATGAAAGTGGCACTTGGGAAAATAATCTTACAAAAACCTGATTTGCTGTTACTAGATGAACCTACTAATCATTTAGATTTGGATACTATTTTCTGGTTAGAAGAATATCTATCCTCTCTGAAGATTGCGATAATTGTGATTAGCCATGATAGATATTTTTTAGATAAATTATGTAAAAAAATAATTTTTATTGATAGGGGAATATCTGAAATTTATAACGGGAACTATTCTTTTTTTGTTGAACAGAAGTCTTTAAATGAAGAATCCCAAAATAAAGCATTTCAATTACAACAAAAAGAAATTGAGATCCAGAAGAAGTACATAGATAGATTCAGAGCAAGTGCCACAAGAAGTTCACAAGCAAAAAGTCGAGAAAAACAATTAAAAAAGATTTCTAAAATTGAAGCTCCTATATCAAAATCAAAAAGTCCTATATTTAATTTTCCTGATTGTCCTCGTTCAGGAAAATCAGTATTAAACATAAAAGATTTATCTCATAGTTATGAAGATAAAATTCTTTTTTTAGATGTGAATTTGAAGGTTTCTTCGGGCGAAAAAGTAGCAATATTAGGACCAAATGGCTGCGGCAAATCTACATTACTTAAAATTATTATGAAAAGAATATTCCCTGAAGTAGGAGAAGTTAATTTTGGTAAACATAATATAATTACTAGTTACTATGAACAGAACCAGTCTCAAGCACTTGCACTTGAAGCAAAGGTTATTGATTTAATATGTAATAAATCTCCTGAGTGGTCACAAAAAAAAGTAAGAACATTTTTAGGCAGTTTTGGTTTTCAAAATGAAACTGTTTTTAAATATATTAAACAACTAAGTGGAGGCGAAAAGGCAAGATTAGCATTGGCTCTTATGGTTATGAAACCGAGTAATTTTCTGCTACTGGATGAGCCAACCAATCATTTGGATCTTCAATCTAAAGAAAATTTAGAACTAGCAATTAAGAATTATAAAGGTTCATTATTAATCATTTCTCATGATAGATATTTTATTTCAAAAGTTGCAAACAGAATTATCGAGATTAAAGATTCAAAGTTATTTTCATATAATGGTAATTACGAATATTTTTTGGGAAAAAAAAATAAAAAGTAAAAAAATTATTAATTAACAATCAATTATTTTTGGAAAAAAAATTTGATGATTTTTAATAAAGCTTATATTTACGTAGGCAAGATCACTCATTTATCTTTACATAGTTTTCCCTCCTTTTGTAATTTAAAAGGTACTTAGTAAGTTTTTAGTAATCCATATGAAAAAGTATGATTTGATTAAAGAACAGTTTCAGATTTCTGATCCTATTGAAAGTTATTTTGAATGTATTTCAAACTGTGATATAAAAGATAAAACTTGTATTTCCATTTGTATGGAAATATTAAAAAAGAATCATAATTAATAACCTACTTATTATTTTAAATTAGAAATATCAGTTGGTGTTACTCTTAACCTAATAAATTTATTTTGCCTTTTTATTAGTATATTTATTTGTTTATTAATACCATTATTACTTATTTGGCTTATGACGTCTGAAGCAGTTTCAATATATTTATCATTCACTTGCATGATTATGTCATTCACCATAATTCCACTTGTCTCAGCTGGACTATTAGGTACTACATAACCAACTTTTACGGCAATATTATTTGTTTTGAGATTACTTTCTTCTATTAAACTTATCCCAATCATTGGATGTATAACTTTCCCATTATTTATTAATTGATAGGCAATTTCTTTCGCTTTATTTATTGGGATTGCAAAACTTAAACCCGCTCCTGGACCTGATCTTATTAAGGTATTTATACCAATTACTTCTCCATTGCTATTCAATAGCGGACCTCCAGAATTTCCAGGATTAATAGCAGCGTCTGTTTGAATAAGTTCAAGTTTTTTATCATATATTCCTAATTGAGTGACATTTCTTTTTAGATTACTAATAATTCCAAGTGTAACAGTATTTTCTAGCCCGAATGGATTACCCACTGCTATTGCCCAATCACCAACTTTAATTTTTGTTGAATCTCCTAATTTTGCTTTTGGCCAAGGTCCTTTTCCTTCAACCTTAAGCACTGCTAAGTCCGTAAACAAGTCTTGACCAATTAGTTTTCCCCTTAACTTTTTTCCATTAGTTAAACCAATAATCACCTTATCCGATCCATTTATAACATGAGCATTAGTCATTACGAGACCGTCCGCAAATATAAACCCACTTCCTTGGCTTTGTTCGATTCTTGGTTGATTGTCACTAGGTGGATATAATCCAAAAAATCTCTCAAAATACGGGTCTAAAAATAGTTGAGAATTTTTTGGGAATTGTCCTTTTTTTATATATTTTTGAGTCTCAATCGTAACAACTGAAGAACCAGTCTTTTCTACCGCTTTAGTAATGAATGATTTTTTGGAATATTGATTAAGTTCATTAAATTTTGAATTAAGTAATGGTTGGGATATCCCACTCGATTGGGATAAAATACCTATCGTAATACCTAAAAAAAGTAATAATTTTTTGAATTCATATCTTATCGATTTTGATTTTCTTGTGTTCTTCAAATACATGCGGTACACATTATTTGTGAATACTAACTATAACTACAATAAAGAGTTTATATTAGAATTCTACAAAATTTTTTTTTTTTAAAGTAGCTTATTTTTTTTTTTTTCGGGTTATCATATGTACCATAGTTTAAAATAATCAATAAAGCTCAATGACTATTTTGTTTCCTATCATATATTCTGCAGCTCTTACCTATCTTGTTTGGAAGGCTTTTAAAGTGATGTCAAATGGTTGGGCAATTTCTGATACAGAAAAAAAACATTTTTACAAATCAAATTTAAAACAAAAAAAGTATACAATACACCCTGAACTACTTGATAAATCTGGAAATATAACGGACGAAGAGCTACTAACAGTAAGATTTTCAAATGATAATGACTCTACATTAGAAGAAAAGGGTTCATCATCTGATTAATTGATTAAAAATTTAAGAGGAAAAAATTGGAATTAAGAACAAAAATTGTTTCAGCAGTAATAAGATCTCTAAAGTTACCACCAAGGTTTCGTTTAAAAATGGTCAAGGAAGATCCTGTAAGGCTTGAACTCAGTTTGACTCCTTCGTATGGCAAGAAACCAATTATCGTTGGTATAGTGGAATCTTTAGATTTGGTTGCTAGACGAGATAGAGAAGGTAGATTACCAAGAGATCTTCAAGGGACTTGGGATTGGACCGTAAGACATGGGAAGGTAAGTACTGGGGGATGGAATCCTTTGCTAAAGGAAGCACTGCAAACAATGTTTGATACTGGTTTGCCAGCGATTGTATATGAAGAATTAACTGGAGATGAGTATCGACCCGTTGATGGTGTGAGGCATATTAAATAATTTATTTTTGTTCATAAATTCTTCTTTAAAACGTTAAAATATTTTAATAGACAATCTAGTTAGTTATGAATGATAAAAATCAACCAAGATTTGGCTTTGTAAATTTTGCTGAAACCTGGAATGGTCGTATGGCAATGATGGGTATTTTGATTGGCCTTGGTACTGAATTAATTACTGGACAAAGTATTCTTAGACAAATTGGGATAGGCTAACTTAATTTTTATTTTATTTCTTCAGCCTTCACTTCAATAGTACTTTCACTAGGTTTTTTATCTATTTGATTTCTTTTACTAATATTTTCTAAATCTGCACCACAATTCATGCAAGTTGAATTGAATCCAAAAGATATTGTGCCACACTTATCACAAGTGTTGATTTTTGACTGATAAGAATTAAAACCTATAAATACTAAAAGTAACAATAACAGGGGAATTAGGAATAAAAGTAAAAGGATGTTACCTAGGAAGCTTACTAAAAAATTAAACCCAAAAATAGGAATTGCTATCAGTATGATCAAAGAATAAGTAATTAAACTTTTATTGACTTTTAGAAAATCATTCATACTACCGAAGATGTCTTTTTCTTCTTTTTCTTACTAAAGACATACTAGCAATAACGACGCTCCAACATTGTCCAAAATATAAAATCACGCCTAAAAGCCATACCCACAAAGTAAGTACAAGAAAACCTCCAATAAAACCATATGCTTGAAATCTTGTTCCAAGCGAAAGAATACTTTTACTTACTGCCAAATTCAAAGTGGTTAGGCCAATTCCAATAAGAAGAGATCCAGGTAAAAGTGGTCTTAATGGAACTTTTCTACTAGGCAAGAGGGCTTGTAATAAAAGAGCCATTAAAGAAAAGCCAATTAGTGGAATTGCAAATTGACCAACTTGTAAAAGAGGTAACTTTTGCAATAACTCAGAAATAAAATTATTGGATTTTGAGAGATTTTCTAAAACGTTATTAGGTATCATCCTGAGATTTGCACTAATCTGATCTAATACCATTAAGAATCCTATGAAGAATACTATTAAAAAAGCTTCAACTCTATTTCGGAGAAACTTCGAAGCTTGCTCTCTCCAAGCAGAATTAATTTTTTTTGAAGGAAGTTCGTCTTCCCATAGTCTATCTGCACCTCTTTGAAGAGATAAATATGCATTTCCTGCTGTAAAAAGCAAAAACATAGCCCCAAGAATACCTGCTCCAAAACCTTGATCAATTAATTTAAATAATGTTGTTTCTACTAATTCAACAACAGATGGAGGTAAAATTTGGGCCGCTATAGAAATTATTTCTTGATCTAAACCTTCTTGTTTGCCTAAGAACCATGATGCTATTGAAAGAGAAATTAAAAGAATAGGAAAAAATGATTGAAGTGTGTAGTAGGCAAATGCTGCACTGAGATCAATACAATCAGATTTGCTCCATCTCTCACATGCTCCCCATAAACTTTTGAGTACCCAAGTTAAACTCCACTGCATATTTAATTTTTTCAAATATTTATCTTATATTTTTTTCATTGTATCTAATTAAGAAATTTTTCAAGCAATTATTTATTTATGATGCAATTATTTTTCTAATAATAAATTACCCCATGGTTTTAAGATTTTAATTTTTTCTATTGATCTACAAGCAATCAATGGAAAATTAACATCACTCAGATTTTGTCCTGGGACTAAATTTAAAGGATCTGTTTCTAACCATTCTATAGAACAATTTAGTTCTTCTAGTAAAAGCCAAGCTGCTGCAATATCCCATATTTTAGGAGTTGATTCTATCGCTCCGAAAGTTTGTCCCATTGCCACACTAGTTAAATTTAAACTCGATACACCCAAGAGTCTAATTTTGCCAGGAAATACTGAGTTTGGTTTTTTTTGTAAAATTTTTATAGACCTACTACACAAAGAAATACATTCACTTTGGCGATTATTATGGTTAGGGTCTATTTTTTCGTTATTTAACCAAACACCCTTATCTTTTATTGATACAAACTTTTTTTTCAATGTGGGTATTACTAAAAAAGAAGATTGAGGTTTACCATCTACGAATCTTGCTACTGATATAGACCAATATGGAATAGTCGCAGCAAAATTGGTTGTCCCATCAAGTGGATCGACTACCCAATATGCTTTAGTATTAGGAATCAACTTTTCCCCTTCTTCACTGAGGACTCCTTCACCTGGTGCTATTGAAGTTAGACCATCGACAATTGTTCTATCACTCCATAAATCACAACTTGTTAATAATGATCCGTCCTCTTTACTGCTAGCACTAATATTTCCGAAATCTTTAATTTGACGTTGACTAACTAATTCAAATAAAGAATCTAATTCACTTAGTTGCTTATTAGTTAAATTGGGTAGGCTCATTTTGAAATATTGCAATTAGGTTCTATATCTTTAATTTTATTATTGTTATTTTCACAGTTTTTACTTATTTCAAGAAAAGTTAATCTTTCTAATTCGTCTAAATTTAAGTTGTAGTTATATCGAGCATTAATATTTTTTGATTTTGCATGACTTAATTCGCTTTGTCTAACGAGCACATCTTTTAGAGTTGATATACCAACATCATATCTAAGTCTAGAAAGTCTTACAGATTCTCTGTTAGATTCAATTTCTTTTAGAGAGGAAATTATTTTCTCTTCATTTAATTTTAGATTTAAATAGGCTTTACTAATATTTGTGGTCAAAATATTTTTTAGATTTTTATGAGAATATTCATCAGATTTTGCCTCTGCTATCTTTGATTTATAGGAGTTCTTATTCTGTCCTCCATTAAAAATACTCCATGCAAAATTTAAACCTATAGTATTTGTATAGTTAGATCCAGATTTATCAGAATCAATTTGACTTGTTAGAGCTTCGCCTTTGGAAAATGTACTTGCGAAAGTATTGCTTATATAAATATTTGGCTTATTTTGAGACAAAAAACTTTTTGCTTGACTCTCTTTTATAGATTTTCGAAGGAGGATGTTTTTTAAAGAAAGATTTTGATCTAAACCTTCATTAATATTTTTATTTAATCTATAATTCCAAAAACCGATTAGTTTTTGCTCTTTGTTAATTTCGAAATCTCCCTTTATGTTGAGAATCTCTTTAAGAGATATTTTGTTAATTTCATGTTCAATTTTCTTTTCATTAAGAGATTGTTTATCTCGAGCTAATTGAGCTTCTGCTTCAAGAACTTCAAACTTTGTACCTACTCCTGAATCTAACTTTGCTTTGGCATTTTTTAAAGTTGTAATTGATAAATCTAGTGTAAATTTTTTATTTTGTATATCTTGATATGACTTTTGGTATTTGTGATACCTCATTCTAGCTTCTTGAATTAAATCTTTTTTCTTTATCTCATAATTATTTTCTGCAATTTTAAAATTTTCTTTCGCAATTCTTATTTGTGATCCCCTTGGGGGGTCTATTAAATCCCACTTAATATTTAAAGAGGGATTAATCGTCAATTGTGAGGTTTTTAAAGTCTCTGAATTGCTACTATAATTTTTACCTGAAACATATTTCGGTAACCCATTGGCCTGAAAATCTAAGGATGGATATCTTCGACCGATTTGACTTGAAAGATTAAATCTTGCAGAGGTAACTAAATTTTGTAATGATTTTAGCTCTTCATTTTTTAAGACAATTTTTTCTATATCTTGATAACTGACAAAAGGTTTATTGTATTTTTCTTCTAAAACTTTATCTATAAAGCTTTTTTTTTCGTTAGATAATACTTCTAGAGAGTTAATGAATAGAGCGAGAGGCAAAAATAAAATAGGATTTATTACTTGTTTAAGCATTTTTTATAATATCTGTTTTATTAGATTTGCCAATCAAAGTACTTATAATATCATTTGACTCATCAAGAACGTGAATTTGAGTATTCAATTTATTTTCTACTTCTGTGATATTTTTATCATCTAAAAACAAATCAGTATTAATTTTTAACATGACTGATGGTATATAAATACACTCTCCTAAATCCTTATTTTGCAGACCGTAAATTAGATCTTCACCAGTTAGCAAACCTGTTACAACTTGTTCTTGTCCCCAATAAATACTTGGTAAACCATATAAATTAATTGTCAATCCATCAATTAAGTTTAATTTCTTAACTGTAGGAATGAGGGCCTCGTAAACTAATTTGCCAACAATCCAACTAACTTTTTTTTTATTTTTTAATTTTTGAGGTAAGTTTTTAGTCTTCTCACTTAATGTTTGTAGAAAACTTCTTATAGAGCCTACTCCATTAGATTCTTGTGGCATATTTTCGTAGGTTTTGTAATTAGGTAAACTTGCACCTGCAATTAAATACCATTCGTCTGCTAGCCAACAAAAACGAGTACCAAGACTTATTTTTAAAGATGCTTGAATCCTTTCTACTTGTTTAATAGTTTTTCTTGCATATTCTGGGCTTATTGACTTTAATCCATCATTCTCAGGTCTAAATTTTGTAAGTCCTACAGGCACTATTGCAACTGAAAGCACTGTTTGAGAAGTTTTTTTATAGAACTTAGAAAGTTCAAAAATTGATTTTTTAAGAATCTCCCCGTCATTTATATCTGGACATACAACAATTTGAGCATGTAATTGAATAGAGTTTTTTTCAAACCATGAAATTTGATCAAGAATTAGTCCTGCTTTTGTATTTTTTAATAATTTTTCTCGAGTTTCTGGATCTGTCGCATGAACGGAGACAAACAGTGGGGAAAGTTTTTGAGTAGAAATTCTCTCCCAATCTTCTTTTTTTAAATTTGTAAGAGTTAGATAAGAACCATATAAGAAACTCAATCTATAATCGTCATCTTTTACATAGAGGCTTTTTCTTTTGCCGCTTGGCTGTTGGTCTATAAAACAAAATGGACATTTATTGTTGCATTGTTTGATTGAATCAAATAATGCATCTTTAAAATTAATACCCAAATTGATATCTTGATCTTTTTCAACACTTATATTGTGAATTTCATGGTTTTTATCCAAAACCGATATGTTTAAAATTTCTTCACTAATAAGAATCTGATAATCAATTAAATCTCTAGGTTTTTTTCCATTAATACTAATTATCGAATCTCCCGATTCAAAACCTATTTCTTGAGCAATGGAATTAGCTTCAATACTTTCAATTTCTGCAGGATTAATTTTATAAGTAATATTTGGAACTAAAAGATCATTTGAATCTTCTTTGTAATTAATTTCTTGCCACACAATTAAATTCTAAATATTCTTGTTTATTTTTATTCTAAACTTATAAATCACTCAAAGTGTATTAAATACTTTTAAAATACAAAATATTATTATTAAATTTGGGGCCTTTAATTTATTAAAATATGTCATTCGCAGTTTTTAAAAACACGATTTAAATTAATTAAAATAACCTTATAAATTTTATTCATTGGAAGAATTAATTACAAAAAATTTAGAAGCGAGAGATAAAGTCAACTTTGAATTGAACAATACAGTTGATTCATATCAAAGTACTTTTTTGTCAAGACCGATTTCTTTAAGATTGTGGTCTTCTTTTTTTGTAATTTTACCAATATTTGTTCAAGCCCCCTGGGTCAGATTAGAGCCTATTAGTGCGCTGTGTTTTACTTTTATAATTCTCTTGGGAGCATTTATTTTATACAAAAAACAATCAAATAAATGGTTTATTGTTAGTTCACTATTACTTGGTGTATCAGGTAGTTGGCTTGGAGGATGTTTGTTCTGGGGATGGTTAAGTCCATTTCCTATCCTACATATTCCCGTTGAAGCTGTAGTTCTTCCTTTAGCTTTAATTGGCCTTGGTACTAATTGGAAAATCGGTTCTAGTTTTTATATTTCTTCTTTATTTGGAACAGCAGTTACTGACATTACAATATTTTTGATAGGAATAATGGATCAATGGCGGCAGGTCATTACAGCAGATTCTGAAACTGCGCCTCTAATTCTTCAAAAAACCTCAGAAAGTCTTATTCAAATAAAATCATTATCTATTATTGTTTTTGTTGCACTTATTCTTTGGTTTATTTCAAAAGAAATTTTTGATTCCGCAACTATTAACACTACCAATGGTAAAGCACTCCTGGTTTCCAGTTATGTTATTCAAACGACACTAATTGTTGATGGTATTTTTATTGTTTTAGCAATTCTTCAACCAACTTTAAGTGGATTGGTTTAATGCTTAGGCCTCCATTTTCACAAGATCTCATTCCAATAAATAATTGGGATGTAATCGTAATAGGTGCTGGAGCTGCAGGACTCATGACTTCCCTTGAATTACCACCAAATTTAAAAGTTCTTCTTTTAAATAGGAACACTAGCAAAGTATCTTCAAGTAGGTGGGCGCAAGGAGGAATAGCATCTGTTATTAGACAAGATGATTCATTCGATCTTCATGCTGATGATACTTTGAAAGCAGGGGATGGACTATGTGATTATCAAGCTGTAGAAATGCTGGTTAAAGAAGCCCCAGTTTGTGTTGCAAGGTTGCAGAATTTAGGTATGATATTTGATCAAAGTTCTGATCAACTTGCTACTACTTTAGAAGCAGCCCATTCTCGAAGAAGAGTCTTGCATGTAAAAGATCGTACTGGAAGAGCATTAGTTGAAGTTTTAGAAGATCATGTAGAAAATAAAAAAAATATTCTTCACTGTAGGGGTGTGAGAGTAACTGAACTTCTTATTGAAAATGAAGAATGTAAAGGAGTTCAGGTTCTTGATGGAGCGAATTTATATTGGATTCAATCGAGAGCGGTTGTTTTGGCTACAGGTGGCGGTGGGCATTTATTTACTAATACAACAAATCCTGCTCAATCCTCTGGAGAAGGAATTGCTCTTGCATGGAAAGCAGGTGCTGCTATCGAAGATTTAGAGTTTGTTCAATTTCATCCAACTGCTTTAAAATTTTATGGAGCACCTTGTTTCTTAATATCGGAGGCACTTAGAGGAGAAGGAGCTATTTTAGTCGATAAAAATGGAGAAAGCCCAGTTGAAAATCTTAAAAACCGTGATTTAGCTACTAGAGATCAGGTAAGTAGAGCAATTATGAAGAATATGCATAATAATAACGTTGATCATGTTGGCTTAGATCTTAGGTATATTGATCCAGAAAAAATTGTAGAGCGATTTCCCACTATTTTAAGTCGATGTTTAGATTATGGTGTTAATCCTTTAAATGAAGTTATTCCTGTCGCCCCAGCAGCTCACTATTGGATGGGAGGTGTAAAAACTGATCTTAGTGCTTCTTCTACAAGAAAAGGATTATATGCTGTAGGAGAAGTTGCTTCAACGGGTGTGCATGGTGCTAATAGATTGGCAAGTAATTCACTGATGGAATGCCTTGTTTTTGCAAGAAAAATGTCTTCAATTGTTTTAAATGATCCTCCCAAATTTGTAAAATTTGATAGAACATGTCAAGAGTTAGATATACAAGAACCCGATGAAACGCAAATTTCTAAAATTTCTGAAAAAATCGATGAATTAAGAAAACTATGTTGGTCAAATTTAGGTGTCTCCCGAAATAAGCTTAATATGAGTAAATTTTTAAAATATATTCAAAATGATATTTCTTTATTACAAAAAAATGCTTTACTTAATAGTCTTGAAACAATAAAATTTGATCAAAAAATTAAACTTAGTGAGCGTAATAGGAGAGCATTGAATCTTTTACTTGATTTAAAGAATAGACAAATAACAACTATAACTCTACTAAAAGCTTGTTTATTTAGAGAAGAGAGTAGAGGAGGACATTATAGAGATGATTTTCCAGATAAAGATAAAAATTGGGAATGCCATACTAGACAACATTTAGATCAAAAAATTCATAAAAGATTTATTAAAAATTAGAATCTCCTTGATAGCTTGTCTTTATGGCTAATTCACTCAAGTCGCGAGTACCACTAATTATTTCTCCATTTATTTCCCAAGAAGGAAATCCACTGATTCCTTTTGTTTGGCATAGCTCATACTCATTATCTTTACCATCTCTAGCACATTCAACTATTTTTAATTCTTTAACTGCCTCCTTACCAAATAATTCTTTCTGATCGTGGCAATGCGGGCACCAATATGCACTATACATAATAATATTGTTTTCATTTAAAAATTTTGCAAATTTAACCTTCTGTGGAGAGCTTGAAGTAGTAATTATTGGGGATACATTTTCAGTGGGGCTTGTAACGTCTATAGCATTAGAGGGGTCAACGTTAGCTGACCAAATTAATCCTCCCAGCAGGATACTGATAGCTACTATGAAACCTCTAAAAATCATAGGTTCTCTACTTTCAAACTTTGCTCCAATCATAGAAATTATAAAGATAGAAAACGATAAAATTGCTGAAAGTATACAAAAAAAACAATATGCTTGAATCTTAAAAAACATTATATTGATCAATAAAAAGCTAAATGTTGTTGAGGCACAAGATATTAGATACATTAACCACCATAAAAACTTATTTAGGTTTTCTTTTGGGGAAATTAATTTAAGTGAAAGTATTATTGTGATAACTAATATTGATAAATACGTTATAAAACCAGCTAATGAGAGAGGTATATTAAATTGATTATTTTCAAATAATGTACCCCAAGGGCTATTTAAAACTGTTTCACAGCCATTTTGTATCCCTGGGCATGAAAGCGAATTAAATAATCCCCAGTTTTTTAAAGTAATTGAACCTGTGTCAACTATTCCTATAGTGCTAAGAATTGCAATTATAATTTTTGGCCATTTCAAATCTCTTTTATTTATTCTGTTTAAAGTCTTAAGGGCCATACAAAATGAAAGTTTGTTATTTACATTTTCTATCCTAATATTATCTTGGCATGAGAGTTACATACGAAATGCTTTTTAAATCTTTTAATTTTTATTTTTCAATTTGTGAAACAAAATAGTCTCAATGCAAAAGAAAAAAAACTATCTAAGATTGCATTCAGTCATGTTGGTTGCGAGAAAAATCTTGTTGATACTGAACATATGCAAGGCTTATTAGATAAAGAGGGTTATGAAGTTGACAGCAACATAAATGATGCGAATGTTGTTGTTGTAAATACTTGCAGTTTTATTGAAACAGCTAGAGAAGAATCTATTAGAAAAATTATAGAATATACAAATCAAGGAAAGGAAGTAATAGTCGCGGGCTGTATGGCTCAGCATTTTAAAGATGAACTACTAAAAGAAATCCCTGAAATAAAAGGTTTGGTTGGAACAGGAGATTATCAAAAGATCGCCAAGGTTTTAGACAGAGTAGAAAAAGGGGAAATCGTTAATGAAGTTTCAAAAATACCGGAATTTATTGCAGATGTGGAAATACCTCGTTTTGTAGATAAAAATAAATTTGTTGCTTATCTTCGTATTGCTGAGGGCTGCAACTATAATTGCGCTTTTTGTATTATTCCTAAGTTGAGAGGCCCACAAAGAAGTAGAACAATAGAATCTATTGTTTCAGAAGCCAAAAGTCTTGCAAAGCAGGGTATTCAAGAAATCATATTAATTAGTCAAATAACAACTAATTATGGTCAAGATATTTATGGAAAACCATCATTAGCCAAACTTTTGAATGAGCTTTCTAAAGTTCCAATTCCTTGGATAAGGGTACATTATGCTTATCCAACGGGTTTAACTGATGAAGTTATTAGAGCTTTCAAAGATTCAAAGAATATCGTGCCTTACTTTGATTTACCACTTCAGCATAGTCATCCAGATGTTTTGAAAAGTATGAATAGACCTTGGCAGGCTTCTTTGAATGAATCAATTTTGGAGAAAATTAGAAAAGAAATTCCATCTGCCGTATTAAGAACTAGTCTCATAGTTGGTTTCCCAGGAGAAAAAAAAGAATATTTTGAACATCTTCTCAAATTTTTAGATAGACACAAATTTGATCATGTGGGAGTTTTTATTTTTTCTCCTGAGGAAGGAACTGCAGCTTTTGATTTGTCAAATAAAGTATCCCCAGAAGTTGCAGAGGCAAGAAAAGATAACGTTATTTCAGTTCAACAAAATATCTCTAAAGATAAAAATCAGTCATATGTTGGTTCAAAAATGAAGATTTTGGTAGAAAAAATATCAGATAATAACGAATTAATAGGTCGGTCCTACAATTTTGCGCCTGAAATAGACGGAAATGTAATTTTATCTAATGTTAATAATGATTTGAAAAATTATATTGGTAAATTTGTTGAAGCAAATATTTCTTTTGCGGATGAATATGATTTGTATGGAGAGACTATTAAAATTTTGTAGTTTTTTTAAATTAATTTAACTGCTCTTAAGAGCTTATCTAATGCGAAAGCAGCTCCAAAACCAAAACCAATAAATGCAAAATAGAAAATAATGTTCATTAATTTTTTTTATTTTTATTTAATTTAACATCAGATTAAAAGATTAGATTTTTTCGTTTAATTTCTTAATCTTGGATATATGGTAATTTTTTGTATAAACATTCTTCTGCTTTTTGTAGTTCCCGGCCTAAATATAGAGCATGATCGAATCTGGTTATTAAGTCTTTCCTTTCTTCAGTGATCAATATTCCCAGTTGTTTTGCACTATTACCTTCAAAAACTTCATTACTAACTCTTGTATTTTGAGAGTCACATTTAATTTGCTCATTTGTTTCTGGATCCAGCGCATATCCTTCCTTATCGATTTTATTTAAAAAGTGCTCCAAGATTATTTTATTTTCTTCTAAATCTACTTTTATAATAAAATAACCGTTTGGATCTAAGTCTATGTATCGGTTGGATAGATCCTTATCAATTTTTATTTTTTTTTCGAGACTTTTACTAGAATCCATTTTTAGAAGTTAATAGAAAACAATATTATTAATATAATCTTTGGTAAAGCCAAATAATTTTTTATTTAAAAGGTATAGATTTATTTTCAAAATCAATTTCCACTTTGGTTTGTTTATTAACTTCATTTAGCCAAGGATAAATTATATTTTCCATATTTTTGTCAAACCACTTATGCAAGCTAATGGTGCTTTTTGCAAAAAACCCCCTCCGCCTTTTATGTTTACCACCTGCTCCGGGATCAAACAAATCGATACTATTTTTTATTGCCCATTCAATTGGCTGGTAGTAGCATAATTCAAAATGTAAATTAGATATTTCTTCTTGACTACCCCAATATCTACCCCACAAGTTGTTTTTATTTTTAACGCACATCGACAGTGCAAAAATATCATTTGAATCATTTTTTGATGCGCTAAAAAGTAAAAGATGTTTTTTATTATCAACAATTTTTTCGAAAAATGTAGATGTTAGATATTTACTTCCCCAAACTCCCCACCTCGAACAATGCTGTTCATAAAAATTATGCATTTTTTTGAGGATTTCTTGATTGATATCATCTTCATCAAAAATTTCTACTTTAATATCTTGTTTAGTGATTGATTTCCTTTCTTTTTTGATATTTTTTCTCTGATTAGAGTTAAATCTAGATAGAAAATCATCAAACGTTTTTTCTCCATTACTCCTCCATTCACTGCTGGAATTTATCCATTCAAAGTATCCCAAAGATTTAAGATGGTTGCCCCAGCTTTCATCAATATATAAAAAATTACAACTTAAAATTTTATTCGTAATAGCAAAGCTTTCGATGTGTTTTATTAGTAAATTTGTAATTTCTTTCTTATCTTTATTTTTTTTATAAAGAAATTGATATCCATTTACAGGACTATAAGGACTCATTCCAATTAATTTAGGGTAATAATTTAAATTCAGCTCTTGAGCCAATCTTGCAAATGATTGATCAAAAATGAATTCTCCATAGCTATGATTTTTTAAAAAAAGTGGAGCAATTCCTAATATTTCTTCATTTTTATAAGCAACAAAATATAGAGGCTGCCAACCAGTTTCTCTTGAAACACTTTTTGATATTTCAAGGTTTTTAAGCCAAGTCCATTCATAAAATGGATTATTGATTTCATTTGCTAATTCATTCCATATCTCCTTGGAGATTTCCTTAATTGACAATTTGACTTCAACTTTATGTATTTTTTGGTTCATTTATTATTGAATCTATTTCAAATTTTTTTGTAATGAACATGGATTTCATTATTCATTAAATTTTTAATTGATTTAATTTCCCACAGTCTTTTGAGATTAAAAATCTCATTTGTTTGTTCTGGAGGGATCCATGTATATCTACCTCCAATAATTCGTGGAATTATTGTAATTTTTATATCTGTTATTAGATCCTCTTTTATAAATGAATTTATAAGTTTTGCACCTCCTAAAAGAGCTAGATCATTTATCCCTTGTTTTTTGAGTGAAATTAAAGTTTTTTCCCATGAATCTTCGAAAAAGAGTTGTTTCTCGAATTCATTATTTGACGAATTATCAACTTTACTTGAGCTTATTAGCCATCTTCTAATTGGTTGACAAAAGTATTTCCAATTACTGTTAAATTTTTTGCTATTTGAAGCAACGATAGAAATTGGTTGGCTTGTAGATATATTTACTTCGTCATTATCATTGAGATTTTTAACTAGGTAAGTTGATTGATGAGCTATTAAAGTACCAAAACCAAAAATGGTGGCGTCAACCATTGATAAGTTTTGATTTAATATTTTTTTATCTTCATCGCTTCCAAGATGCGATTCTCCACCTCCAGGAAATGCAATTCTCCCATCAAGACTAGATGCTATAACAATGATTACTCTTGGGATACTCAAGTTTGCGTGACTAAACTATTTTCAAATTTCAACTTCAATGAATTGGTTAATTTTTGATCAACATAAATTTCTGCAGCATTATTTGGGCTCTCCTGGAGTCTTATTTTGTGTAATGTTGCACCAAGTTGATGTATTGGTTTTTTAAGAATATCAGAGATATATAAAGCTATATTTTCAGCAGTTGGAACACAATTATGGAAAAATTCGATGTCTTTATTTAGAAAAGTATGATCTAGTTGTTCAACAACTAAATCGTTAATTAACTCTTGAAGGGCAGATAAGTCGCAAACCATTCCTGTTCTTTTATCAATGTCTCCTTTCACAGTGATATCGACAAGATAGTTATGACCATGTCCATTGACTCTGGCACATTTCCCATAGATTTTTTTATTTTCATCAAAAGATATCTCCTCTTTTGCAAGTCTATGAGCGGCTGCAAAATGAGTTTGTACTGTTAAAAATGCTTCCATGTTTTTTCCAAAATAATCTGCCCATAAATTTGGGTTTTCATAAAGCCTTAGACTTGTAAGAGGTAAATCATCCTTTAGACGACTCCAAATGACCTTTACTAATGCTTCAGTTGTGGGAAGTATACCCTCTTGATTATTAACATTAAATTCAGGCCAGACATCATTTAAAAAACGAAAATCTAATTGTCCAGTAACCTTATCTTTAATAGAGTGTTTAACATCAGAGAGATTAAGTACCATTCCATCAGAGTCTAGTTCTCCACCCATTGAAACAATAAGTTCATAATTATGACCATGACCTGGTGCAATACTGCACTTTCCGAAAAGAGAAAAATTTTCTTCTGGGCTTTTGTCAGGGAGCCAATAACGGTGACTAGAACTAAAGCAGGCACGTCGAGTTATGACGCATTCACGTCCTTTTCCATGTAATGGTTTGGATTGTGTAGAAGTCATACCTTTCTGCGATAATACTATCTTAAGGTTTTAAATACGCTTTTGTCTTTATGGAACAATCCATTATCGAAAAAACAGTGCACACTATTAAGGGCAGAAGCATATTTTTAATAGGAATGATGGGTTCTGGTAAGTCACAAACTGGTTTGAAGCTGGCTGAATTATTGAAGTATAAATACATTGATTTAGATTCATTAATAGAGAAGTTGGCAAAAAAATCTATCAATCAAATTTTTAATGATGAAGGAGAAGATAATTTCCGTGAATTAGAAGCAAACTGCCTTAAAGAAACTATCAAAATTCCTTCATTAGTAGTCTCAACTGGGGGAGGAATAGTTACCAAATCGGAAAACTGGGGAATCTTAAGGCAGGGAATAATTGCTTGGATAGATCTCGACAAAGATATAGCAATTGAAAGATTGAAAAATGAAATTGAAAATAGGCCACTTCTTCAGGGAAAGAATCTAAATGATTTATACATGAGCATTTTTCAATCTAGAGAAAATTTGTATTCTCAAGCAGATTTTAGAATTCAGGTAAAAAAAGAAAATATTGAAGAAGTTGCTATGAAAATAATTAATGCAATTCATAAAGAAATAATTAGTTAATCTGGTTCAATTCTTACTGCAAACCATTTAATAACGTATCCTAATTTTATTTCTAATTCATAAGTGCTTTCCAATAATTCTTCAAAAAATCCCTGATCAGTATCTTCTATATTTTGATATATTGTTTGTGTTTCTGTCTTACTAAGCCAATTCTTCAACCATAAAATTGCTTCTTGCTTTGATACAATTTTTTCTTTTGAATCTGGCTCTAATAATACATAATGGTCTGATGCTCTTATTAGTGGATTTGACATAATGAAAATTCTTCTGGGATTAATTCTTTGTTTGATTTTTCAAGGAATTTTTATAGAAAATTCTTTTGCTCTAGTAGATTCTAATGTACGAGAGTTTTTGGAAAATCGTGTCAATCAATGGCCAGAATTATATTTGCCAAATTCTAAATTATCGGATACTTCTAAGGATTTAATTTATCCTAAATGGTTCGAGGGTAATTGGCTTGTTACTTCTCAAGATATAGTTAATGATTCAGAAGAGCCAGTTATTTATCAAGTAAATTTCTTAAAGAATGATTCAGATTTAATTGTTGGTAATCGTGCAAAAAATTCTGAATCTATTGGAAAAGCAATATTTGGTGACACCTTAATTAAGGTTGTAAATGATCCTAAATCAATTAATAATCAAATTACTTATTTAAAAGATGATTTTTATATAGATTCAAGAATTACAGGGAGAAATCAGATACAAGACGATGATATTTTTTTCGCAGATGAGCTAGTTATACAAACAGCTCATAAGCCAGGTGCTTCAAGGATTAATCAGGTAGAGACCATTAGTAAATTTCAAAAATGTTCAGAAGAGATATTGGAAATTAATAATTCAATCAAACCATCAATTTGTGGAGTGCAATATGTTGCTTCTTATGGTTCAAAAGTTGGTGACCCTTCTATTCATGCTATAAAAACAAATAAATATAGATTGAAGTTTGAATCTATTGAGAGTTAGCACTAAAAAGATATTCTTCTAAGTTGTTCCTCCAGATGAAAAGATTTTCTAAATAAGGGTTGTTTATGTATTCTTGGCTCCCCTCTCCTGAAAGAATTGGTCCTGCAGACTTTGGAAATTTAAGAAGGGATAATTGAGCAGCAATTGAAATGTCTGCAATGGATAAACTATCTCCAACTAAATATTTCTTGTTGATCAAGGATTTTGATAAAGCTTCCAGTAATTTTTGGAGTTCTAAATTATCTTTAGAAGACAAAACTACATTAGAAATTTTACTAAGATTTTCAAAAGGTAATTTATCAACAATACTTTTAACTGAAGAAGGTATTTCATCTGGAAGTAATGCAGTTCTTAGCTGTGGATTTTCTATTGCAGATTTTATTAAAGCTTTTCTACAAGTTGTAGCCATTGTAGTGTCTGCCCAGTCTTCAATTAGTTTGCATTGTGCAAATAATATTGGGTCCTGAGGAAAGAGTGGATTGTTCTCATTTTTTTTATCTATATATTCGCAAATAGTTGAAGAGTCATTAATAACTTGATCATTACTATCTACAATTACAGGTACTTGTTTTTGACCTGATAATTTAAAGATTTCAAATTGGCCTATTCCAGGTGTTACTTCTTCAACTCGATATTGTAGTTTTTTTGCATGAAGAGCCATTCTTGTTTTTAAACAAAAAGCACTATGCCTAAATTGATATAATGTAATCATGCTGTTTAATGTTTGTTAAAATTTAGCTAAAAAAGTAATCTATTTGTGGAGCTGATGGGCGAATTTTTCTCTAATGTTGCGAGATATCCAAAGTATTTGATATCAATCATTGTTGGGGGACTTGTTGCTTTGCTTGAACCTTTATTCAAGAATAGATCAAATCCACTCACAATAGTAGGTTTGATATCTTCTGTCTTAAGTGCTTTCATAACTGTTTATTTTGTCTTGCAAGCGATGACAAACCCAATAATTTTACAATCATAATGCCAAATAATTACCGTCTTGCAAAAGTTTCTTCTCTTTTGAAGAAAGAAATAACCCTTATTATGCAGAATGATTTAGAAAATGACCTTATTAGAGATCATTTCGTCAATATTTCTAAGATTGATTTATCAGGTGATTTGCAACACTGTAAAATTTATATAACTTCAACTGCTCAAGAGGAAGTGAGGAAAGAGATTGTGGAAAACTTGAATACTGCTAAAAGCTTTATAAGGCATAGTTTAGGAAAAAGAATAGAGATGAGAAGAGTTCCAGAAATAATTTTTAAAGACGATGTTGTTCTTGATAAAGGATTATCAGTCTTGAAACTTCTCGATGAATTAAAAAATAAAAATCAAAATAATAATGTTGAGGACAAGGATGCCAATAGTTGATCTACCCCTTGATCAAAGAAATATAATTATT
>QCRB01000005.1 GCA_003209425.1 Prochlorococcus sp. AG-459-E08 | reverse complement strand
ACACTTTTGACAAGTTCCTATATATTTTAATTCTCTCCTTTCAATAGGAAATGAGTGCCTAACTGAAATTTGAAAATTCTTCTCTTTCTCATTTATTTCATTCATCTTTTCTAAGAAATTTGGGCCATGTATCTCATTTTTTTTTAATATCATATCTACCCATGCATGAATCATTTCATGACATAAAGTACTGTTTATTTCACTAGTAGATAATTTACTCAAAATAGGTTTCGATAAGATAATTTCAGAATCTATAAGACCATTAATTCGTTTTCTTTTATAAAAACCAGCAGTTGTTTTTAATCTATTGTCACTCCATCTAACTTTTACTAAAGGTTGATTGTTAAAAGCTAGAGAATTTTCAAAATATTGGCTATTAAATTTATGATATAGAGGTAAAAGAGGAATAACAGGCATTATGGATTAAAATTAGTATTATTTTGACAAAAAAAGCCATCAAAAACGATTTCTTTTCTTAAAGTAATAAAAAACATAAATCAACATGGATGCAACACTAGTTAAAGATATCGGAATTAAAGCATTATTAGTTGGCGGAGCAGTACTAGTTTCTTTTTGGACTTTTAATGCAGTCAAATTAGTTATAAGCGCGAGAGGAATTAATCCATTAGTAAGAAAGTTTTTTGATCAAATAGCTGCTGGCAGAATTGATGCAGCGTATGGTTTGACTACAAAAACCTATAAAACTCATGTCAAGCGTCAAGACTTTCTTAAATTTTTAGCTAGTTTAAACCTCAATAAATACAGAAATTTAAAATCAGGCAGACCAAGAGTCCAAGAAGATCAAATCATAATAACTTTGAATTTAAAATCAGAAGATAAACAAGATGAACTCCCTTTAGATTTTACTTTCGCAAAAACTGATAATGATTGGAAAATAGACAGAATAGCTAAAGTGAATTAATCATTTCTTGTGAGGCAGAAAGAATTGTTTAAAGAAGAAATAATACATCAATTAGAATTACACCCAAGTAGATTAGATAAAGAAAAAATCATCTCAGAAGCAATGGAACAAGGTCTAGATGATTTTTTTGAAGGAATCCGTATGGCACTTAATCCATTGGTAACTTTTGGTGTAAAAATTGTTCCTGAGAAAGAGACTGAAAAAAGTCAAAATTTTATATGGGAAGATTTTAGAAAATTAGCCAATAAGCTTATTCAAAGAGAACTTACTGGTCACGCTGCTCGTAATGCAATTCTTGAGGCTATGGAATCTGCAACAAAAGAAGAATGGAATGGATTTTATAGACGAGTTTTAATTAAAGATCTCAGATGTGGTGTATCTGAAAAAACAATCAACAAGATAGCAAAGAAATTTCCGAAATATGCTATTCCTATTTTTTCTTGTCCTCTAGCTCATGACAGTGCTAATCATGAAAAAAAAATGATAGGAAAAAAGCAAATTGAAATCAAATTAGATGGTGTACGAGTCTTAACTATTATTAGACAAAATAAAGTAGAAATGTTTTCTCGTAATGGGAAACAATTCCATAATTTTGGTCATATTATCTCAGAAATAGAAAACGTCTTAAAAGAAGACCCAGCACCTTATGACTTAGTACTTGATGGTGAAGTAATGAGCGCTAACTTTCAAGATTTAATGAAACAGGTACATAGAAAAGATGGCAAACAATCCAAAGACGCAGTTCTACACCTATTTGACTTATGTCCCCTTGAAAACTTTCAAAAAGGGAGATGGAACACTAGTCAAACAAAAAGAAGTTTATTAGTAAAAGAATGGGTAGCAAAACATTCTATGCTTCTAAAACATATACAAACACTTGAATGGGAAAATGTAGATCTCGACACTATTGAGGGACAGAAAAGATTTGTTGAGCTTAATAAATCTGCCGTGGAAGGTGGATATGAAGGAGTAATGATTAAAGACCCTGAAGCTATTTATGAATGTAAAAGAACACACAGTTGGTTAAAAGCAAAACCTTTCATTGAAGTCACTTTAAAAGTTGTATCGGTTGAGGAAGGTACAGGTCGCAATAAAGGTAGGCTGGGAGCAATCCTAGTAGAAGGAGAAGATGATGGGTATGAATACAGTCTTAGTTGCGGAAGCGGATTTAGTGATATCCAACGTGAAGAATATTGGTCAAAACGTAATCATCTCGTTGGTCAACTTGTAGAAATCAGAGCTGATGCTAAAACTAAATCCAAGGATGCTCTAGCTTTTAGTCTTAGGTTTCCTAGATTCAAATGCTTTAGAGGATTTAAAGCTGGAGAAAAAATTTAAATTTTAAAAAATACTAAATAACAAAGTATTCAATTAAAATGTGGTTTTTAATTAAAAACTTATAATCTTAGCTGTAAAATATAAGAATAATTATCAGGACTTTTTGCAAGACTTATGACAAAGAAAACAGTTTTCAACTACATAAAAACACCCTGTGGACAAGCAAAATATATAGAATTAGAAGCAAACAAAACTTTACTAGGTAAATTCAGGCTTTTGTGGTTTATCTTAATTGCATCTATTAGAGATTGGAAAATTAAAGAGTAAATTCTTAGGAGTTTTCGAAATATTCTCTAGAGTATTTAGCTGAGAAATATACAACTAAAAAAGTTGAAATAATTCCAATAATAGTCATATAAAAATTATTTGGTGATTGCACATTTTTTAGCTCCTGGATACTTTTTGCCAAACTACCTATTGAGCAATAAAGAAAAGTTCCTGGAATTATTCCAAGAAGACCAAGAGCGAAATCTCGAAATTTAACATTATTCAAACCATAAAAATAATTAAGAATGCTGAAGGGAAATATCGGCGATAATCTCGCTAAAAAAATTAATTTCAGTCCACCTTTTTCTACTACTTTTTCCATAACACTCAATTTTGGATAACGGCTTAAAAAATTTTTTAACTTTTTTGCAAAAAAACTTTTTGATACAAAAAAAGCAACTGTTGCTCCTATGGAAGCTGAAATAAAAACGATAATTGATCCTAAATATGAGCCATATAAAAAACCTGATAATAAAGATAACCAAGAAGCTGGAAGTATTAATAAAACAATTAAAATATAAATACAAACAAACGAAAATATCCCAATTCCAGTATTAAAAAAAAAAGACAAATTATAAATATTTTCAAGAAATATATTCATTCTCAATGCAAAAGTTCCAGTTTTTTAGTGATTCTCTCCATTTGTACCGAGCCCTCGTTTAATTTAAATCTACATTCATCAACAATATCTTTTGGAGCCTTATCCAAAAAATTTTTATTAGATAATCTCTTATTTAAATTATCTAATTCAATAGTCACCTTTTTTAAATCCTTACTTAACCTTTCCTTTAATGCATCTATATTTACAAAATCCTGAAAAGGTAAGTAAACTTCTAAATCACTTATAATCCCAGAAAAAGATTTAGCAAACTCTTTTTTGTCAACAGCATTGGGTTTAAAAATAAATACTTCAGAAGATTTAGTTAAAGTTTGAATATCATCAACTAAAGTTTTTAAAAAATCAATCAATTCATCATTATCTGAAATTAAGTAAACAGGAACTTTTTCTGATGGCTTGAGACCTAATTCAGCTCTCAAATTTCTAATCAATCTAATAATTTCAAATAGTTGCTGAAAGGAATTATCAAGCTTATTATCAACAAATTTATTTTCTTGGGTTGGCCATTTTTGTAGAGATAATAATTCTTTATCTGGTTTAAGTTGCATTACATGCCAAAGTTCTTCAGTAATGTGCGGCATAAAAGGATGAATCATCACCAAAATATCATTAAGCACTTTTATTAAAACCTTTTCAGATATTTGTCTATTTTTAGTCTCTTTATTATTAAACCTTTGTTTAGCAAATTCTACATACCAATCACAAAAATCATTCCACGTAAATTCATATAGTAGTTTCGCAGATTCTCCCAATTTATATTCTTTCAACAAAGCAGAAACCTTTGTGTTTACCTTATTCAGTTTAGATAAAATCCACTTATCGCATAACTCTAAAGAAGTTTCATCACTTTCATTAAGCGAATAATGATTATTAGAAGTTTTATTAATTAATACAAATTTAGTTGCATTCCATAATTTATTCGCAAAATTTCTTGAGGCTTCAACAGTTGAAGATGTGTCTTTTTTTCGATCAAAATCAAGACGAATATCTTGTCCAGCGCCTGCAACTTCTCGAATCAAAGCAAATCGCAAAGCATCAGAACCATATTTATCAATTAATAGTATTGGATCAATACCATTTCCTGAGCTTTTACTCATTTTTTTATTATTTTCATCTCGAACAAGACCATGAATATAAACATCTTTAAAAGGGATATTATTCGTAAAAGTATTCCCCATCATTGTCATTCTGGCCACCCAGAAGAAAATAATATCGAAACCAGTAACAAGAACATTATTTGGATACCATTTTTTAAAATCAGGATCATTTGTATTTGGCCAGCCAAGAGTTGAGAAAGGCCATAAACCACTTGAAAACCATGTATCCAAAACATCTTTATCACGAACCAATTTAATATTTGATCCAAATTTTTTATTAGCTTCGATTAAGGCATCTTCTTCATTTCTTGCAACGATATATGGAGTATTTTGTTCTATTGAGTCTTGAGAGTCATCTAAAACATACCATGCTGGTATTTGGTGCCCCCACCACAATTGCCGACTGATACACCAATCATTAATATTCTCTAACCAATCCTTATAAACTTTCTCCCACCGTGGAGGAATAAACGATGGTTTTTTTGAATCAATTTCATTAAGACATCCTTGTGATATATCATCCATTTTCAAAAACCATTGTGTTGACAATAAAGGTTCAATTGGCACCTTACCTCTATCAGAAAAAGGAACAGTATGTTTATAATCCTCTATCTTTGTCAAAAGGCCTAAGTTATCCAATTCTTTGATAATTTTCTTTCTAGCCTCATATCTATCTAAATTTTGAAAAATACCTGCATTAATATTTAAAGTTCCATCTTTGTTCATTACATTAATCTGTTTTAAATTATGCCTTTTTCCTATTGCAAAATCATTTGGATCATGGGCTGGAGTAACCTTCACACAACCTGTACCAAAATCTTTATCAACATGCGAGTCAGCGATAATAGGTATTTCTCTATCAACGAAAGGGACTTTTACTTTGACACCAATAAATTCTTTATATCTATCATCATCAGGATTAACTGCCACAGCAGTATCACCCAAAAGAGTTTCTGGTCTTGTTGTTGCAACTTCTAAGTACTTATCTAACTGTTCACCACTTTCAGAAATTAAAGGGTATTTAAAATGCCATAAATGACCATTCACTTCTTGCATTTCAACTTCAAGATCACTTACGGCGGATTGAGATTCAGGGCACCAATTAACCAAATATTCGCCTCTATAAATTAAATTCTTTTTATAGAGAATATTAAAAGCTTCAATAACTGCTTCATTTAATTTTTGATCAAGAGTAAATCTTTCTCTAGCCCAGTCAACTGAATATCCTATCCTTTTTAATTGAGAAACTATTCTTCCACCACTTTGTTCTTTCCAGTTCCATGCTCTTTTAAGAAATTCATCTCTTCCAATATCCTCACTTGTTTTGCCTTCACTTTTTAATTGTTTTTCGAGAATAGTTTGAACAGCTATTGAAGCATGATCAGTGCCTGGCAAACACAAAACATTCTTACCTAAAAGTCTTTGAAAACGTACTACAACATCTATCAAAGCTGTATTAAATGCATGTCCCATATGCAAAGATCCAGTTACATTTGGTGGCGGAATAACAACGCAAAAAGGCTCCCCATCATCCTCAGGGTTAGGACTAAACGCCTTTAGACTTTCCCATTTGTCTTGCCACTTTTTCTCTACTTCAAAAGGTGAATAATTCTCTAAAGATAATTGATCATTCATCTCTGTCATGTGCAAATTTTATTTCAATAAACTTTTTGTTTATTTTATCTTGAGAGCAGCCAACTAATGAAAATAATATTAGTTTGCAAAAAAAGACAAATCCATTCTACAAAAGTTTGAAGCCAGAACCACAGGAACAACGTTTTGCATTTTTTGGTGTTGAAATAAGAAATCCACCACCGCTCAAATCACCGTAATAATCTAATTTTAAATCTTTCAGTAAATTAAACTTTTTTACATCGGCGTATAAAGTTACCCCTTCAGTTCTTGAAATAGGGGATCCATTACATGTGCCTGGCCTTAATTTAATATGCATCCATCCTTCGGAACAATTTTTATCCTCTACCAAATCAATCGACATTTCTCCAGGAGAACCTCCAAAAGAAGCTTGCCTAGATAGTTCTGAAGCAGCGCTTTGACTGATTGAAAGATTGACGATCTCAGTCATTAGAAAAATAATAAATGGGCGATCCAGGGTTCGAACCAGGGACATCCTGCTTGTAAGGCAGGCGCTCTACCGCTGAGCTAATCGCCCTTATGATAAATCATTCTAATAGATGAAGTTGAAAAATTTATACTAAGTATTTAAATATTTCATGATTGAGGCAAAATTTAATTAATAAAATATATGCTATGTCCTCAAACAATAGATATAAATTGGAAAACAATTCCGATTTAGAAACTATAAATAGTTTTAAAATCTTAATATCTAATATCAAAGCATTAAAAGATAAAACTTGGGGTTGCCCATGGCAGAAAATACAGTCTCATATATCGTTGGTCCCATTTTTATATGAAGAAAGTAATGAATTTATAGATGCGATATATGAAAAAAATGCAGATAACATATGTGAAGAGTTAGGAGATCTTTTATTACAAGTAATGCTTCATGCTGAAATCGGTTACGAGGAAAAAGAATTTGCACTAAATGATGTTATAAAAAATCTAAATAAGAAAATTATTAATAGACATCCATATATTTTTAACAAAAAAGAAAAAATATCATTAAAAAAATCACAACAGATTTGGGGAAATATAAAAAATTTAGAAAAAGAAGCACCTCATATGAAATCTTCAATTAGTAGAAATTTAAATTTGAAAATTAAAAATTTACCTCCAACGATTGGTACAGATAAAATCACAAATGTTGTTAAAGAACATGGTTTTAAGTGGGAAAGTACTGATGAGATTTTTAAAAAGTTAGAAGAAGAGATCAATGAATTAAAAGAGGCAATTAAATGCAAAAATGATTCTGAAATAAAAAATGAATTTGGGGATATTTACTTTACCCTTCTGAATCTCTCAAACTTTTTAAAAATAAATCCTGAATCAGCTCTTCAAAAGACTAATATAAAATTTTTAGACAGATTTTCAATCGTCGAAGAGCATGCAGGAGATAATATTAAAAAACAAACTCCCAAAGACTTTCAACGGCTTTGGCAAATAGCCAAGCAAAAACTTGCTGGAAAAAATTTCTAAAAGCAAATGACAAATATTACAACATGGATAGATGAATATCATAAAGGCTCAAGATTCGGCCTAAATGGGAAAATTCTAATTAAAAAAACCTCAAAATATCAAGAAATTATTGTTATTGAAAATAAATATTATGGTAAAGCTTTAATGTTAGATGGTTGCTGGATGACATCATTAAAAGACGAGAAATATTATCATGAGTGTCTTGTGCATCCTGCATTAAGTAGCATTGACGAAAAATCTAATGTACTAATTATTGGCGGTGGTGACGGTGGCACTGTAAGAGAATGCGTTAAATATACTCAAATATCCAAAATTGATCTAGTAGAAATTGATGAGGAGGTAATCAAAATATCAAAAAAATTTCTAAAAGAAATTGGAGGCGAAGCATGGAATGACAAAAGATTAGAAATACATGTTGATGATGGTGTTAAATGGGTAAAAAAAACAAGAGATAATTTTTACGACGTTATATTTATAGATGGTTCAGATCCCTCAGAATTTTCAAATTTATTATTTTCAGATTCTTTTTATGAAGAATGTAAAAGAATACTTACACCAAAGGGGATATTAGCAACGCAAAGCGAATCTCCTGAATCCTTCAAAAATATTCATATAAATATTTTGAAAACCTTAAAAAATATATTTAAAGTTTCTGAAACTATGTATTCCTTTGTGCCTATATATCCAAGCGGGATTTGGAGTTGGACATTCGCTTCTTCAGAAGATCTAAATTTATCAAAGCAAAATTATGATGAAGCCCTAAAAATAGAAAAAGGATGCGAAATTTGGAATTTAAATTTTCAAAATGCAGCATTCAAAATGATGCCAAATAAAATTGTAAAAGAACTAGATTCATAAGATGACAAAAAATTTATTTGATAACGAAAATGCAATTTATATGGGAGCAAAAAGAAGTCCTGAGAATTGCTCAATTGGTATATTTGGAGTTAATTATGACGGGACATGTTCGTTTAAACCAGGAGCAAGATTTGGTCCAGAAGCAATAAGACAAGTCAGTTCTTGTTTAGAAACATATTGTCCAAAAATAAAAAAAGACTTAGAGGATATTATGTATGTTGATTTTGGATCAATACTAATTGATAAAAATGACTCAAAGTCCGTTATTGAATCGGTTAAATCAGCAACAAATTATTTAATTAGTAAACGCCTTAGTCCTATTATGATTGGAGGCGAACACTCTATTACAACAGGTGCTATAGAAGCATTAGTAAAAAAATATCCAGATTTGATATTGGTTCAACTTGATGCACATGCAGATTTAAGAGAATCATATGTAGGAAATGAACATAGTCATGCTTGTACTATGAAAAGATGCTTAGAAGTGCTACCTGAAAAAAAAATTTTGCAAGTAGGAATTAGAAGTGGGACTAAGGAAGAATTTGAAATTATGCATAACAACAACCAATTAGTTAACTTTTGTCCAGGCGGAAATGCACATGAGTTAAAACAAGCTCTTCTACCATACGCTAAGTCTCCAATCTATTTAACAATAGATTTAGATTGGTTTGATCCCAGTTTATTAGCAGGGACGGGCACTCCAGAACCGGGAGGATTTTTTTGGAATGATTTTGAAGAAATACTGAAAACTTTAAAAGACTTTAGAATTGTGGCTTCAGATATTGTGGAATTATCTCCAGAAATTGATAAAGGCGGGGTTAGTAGCATAGTTGCAGCCAAAGTACTTAGAAGCTTAATTTTGTCATTAGAAAATATGCAATAAAAAATTTCTAACCTACAGTGTAAAAATACTAAATACAAACTAAATATTTCATGGATTTACTAAAAAGTCCTCTTTATTCAAAATATGTTGAATCCAATGCAAAATTAGTGGATTTTGCAGGTTGGGAAATGCCCATATCATTTTCAGGATTAATTAAAGAGCATGAATCAGTTAGATCTTCAGCAGGATTATTTGATATTTCTCACATGGGTGTGATATCTGTTAGGGGAATCAATCCAAAGGATTATATTCAAAAACTTTTTCCTACTAATTTATACTCCTTTTCTGAAGGTCAGGGACTTTATACAGTAATGCTAAATGATAAAGGAGGAATAATAGATGACTTAATAATTTATGACCTTGGTATACAAGAAAATGACATATCAGAATTATTGTTAATAGTTAATGCAAGTAGATATGAAGAAGATTTTCAGTGGATAAAAAATAATTTAAATAAATATGAAATTTCGATAACAAACTTTAAGAAAGACAAAGTACTTTTAGCACTACAGGGAAAAAACTCATTCGATTTATTTGAAGAATGGATTGAATCTTCGATCTCACATATCCCTAACTTTGGATGCGAATATAAAATTTTTGAACATATTTCGCCTAAAGAAAAAATTTTCTTTTCAAAGACAGGATATACAGGAGAAAATGGTCTAGAAATACTTTTATCTAAAAAAGCAGCAATTAATTTATGGGATTTCTCAATTTCCAAAAATATTGCACCTTGTGGTTTAGGAGCTAGAGATACTCTTAGACTTGAAGCAGGTATGCATCTTTATGGTCAAGACATAAATGAAGAAACTTCTCCATATGAAGCAGGGTTAGGCTGGCTAGTAAATCTAGAAAATAATCATGAATTCTTTGGAAGAAGATCTCTTGAAGAGCAGTCAAGATTAGGTATTCAAAAAAAGTTAGTTGGTCTCTCTATAGAGGGTAAAGCAATAGGAAGAAAAGGTTGCGCAGTTCTTAAAGGTGAAGAAAATATTGGGAGTATCACAAGCGGCAGTTGGTCTCCAACTAAACAACAAGCTATAGCTTTTGCATACATCAATACTTCGCATGCCTTAATAAATAATGAAGTTCAAATATTAATAAGAGGCAAAAAATTCAAAGGGGTTATAACAAAAAGAGCGTTTTATAAAAAAAATTATTAACTAAATTTACCCTTAAAGAATTATTATAAGTTATTGATAAATAAATCATACTTAGATGAGAAACAAAATTTGCGAAGAACTCAATAATACAGATATTGGTAAATTAGTTAATTTATGCGGATGGGTAGATAGAAGAAGAGATCATGGTGGTGTAATTTTTATTGATTTAAGAGACCATAGTGGATTCCTACAAATAACAATTAACCCCGATGATGGTGCAGATCTATTTAAACAGGCAGAAACTCTAAGAAATGAGACAGTAATAATGGTTAGCGGAATTATTAATGAAAGGCCCAAAGATTCCATAAATGCAAATTTAAGTACTGGAGAGTTAGAGCTTAAGGTTAAGGATTTGCAAATTCTCAACCAAATTAAAAAAAACTTACCTTTTCCAGTGTCTATACATGATTATGAAAATACAAAAGAGGAACTCAGATTAAAATATAGATACCTTGATTTAAGAAGGGGAAAATTACTAGAAAATTTAAAAACAAGACATAAGATTATTAAAGTTGCTAGAGAATTTCTTGATAATTTTGGATTTACAGAAGTAGAGACCCCATTACTTACAAAGTCAACTCCAGAAGGCGCTCGCGATTTTCTTGTTCCTGCACGTCTTTCAAATGGAGAATTTTTTGCTTTACCTCAATCCCCACAACTATTTAAACAACTTTTAATGGTTGGAGGCCTGGACAAGTATTATCAAATCGCAAAATGTTTCCGTGATGAAGACTTAAGGGCAGATAGACAGCCAGAGTTTACTCAATTAGATATTGAGATGAGCTTTATTAGTGAAGAAGAAATAATTTCTTTTAATGAAAGTCTCATAAAAAAAATATGGAAAGAAGTTTTAAATATTAACTTTAATAATGCTTTTCCAAGAATGTCATGGCAGGCAGCAATGGATAATTACGGCACTGATAGACCAGATACTAGATATCAAATGTTATTAAAAGATTTAGGAGGAGTATTAGGTGATATTGGATTTAATATTTTCACCAAGGCAATTCAGTCTGGAGGTTATATAAAATCCATAACAGTCAAAGGAGGTAATTCAAGTATTAGCAACGTAAGAATTAAACCAGGAGGTGACATCTTCCAAGTAGCTCAAGATGCTGGAGCTGGTGGTTTGGCCTTTATAAGGGTCAAAGGTGATGAGCTTGAAACTATTGGGGCAATTAAAAATAATTTAAGTGAAGAGCATATAGCTGATATTTTAAAAATCACAGAAGCAAAAGATGGAGACTTAATCCTCTTAGGAGCTGGAGATAAACAAATTGTTAATCAGTCATTAGATAGGATTAGACAATATATCGCAAAAGACTTAAATCTCATTGATAAAAGTAAATGGAATTTCTTATGGGTAACTGACTTCCCGATGTTTGAGAGAAATGAAGAGGAAAATAGATATGAAGCTTTACATCATCCTTTTTGTTTTCCAAAAAATATAGAATCTAAAGATTCTGAAAACTTGAAAAAAGAAATTGAGAGCTCTACAGCAAATGCTTATGACTTAGTTCTTAATGGATTGGAGTTAGGAGGTGGTTCTTTACGTATTCATGAAGCGAACTTACAAAGAGAAGTTCTGAAAACGGTAGGACTTACTGATAAAGAAATTGATGAAAAATTTGGATTTTTAATAGAAGCACTAGAAATGGGTGCTCCTCCTCATGGTGGAATAGCGTTTGGATTAGATCGTATTACCATGCTGATCATTGGTGCAGATTCAATCAGAGAAACTATTGCTTTTCCAAAAAATCAACAAGCAAAATGTCTTCTCACAAATGCACCTTCAAATGTCTCTGAATCACAATTAAAAGAATTAGATATTGAAATAACAATTGATGAATAAGAATATATATGGATGTTCTAAAAGTTTTTTGTTTAAATAAAATATAAGGAGGCTGTGCTTAATTAAAAATATTTAATGTCAAAATTTGTATTTGTCACCGGAGGAGTAGTTTCTAGCATTGGTAAAGGAATTGTAGCTGCAAGCTTAGGAAGATTATTAAAGTCTAGAGGATATAGTGTTTCAATATTAAAACTAGATCCATATCTAAATGTTGATCCAGGAACAATGAGCCCTTTCCAACATGGAGAAGTATTTGTAACTGAAGATGGGGCTGAAACCGATCTAGATTTAGGTCACTATGAAAGATTTACTGATACTGCAATGACTAGGTTAAATAGTGTGACTACGGGATCTATCTATCAAGCAGTTATCAATAAAGAAAGAAGAGGTAGTTATGACGGTGGAACTGTGCAAGTAATACCTCACATAACGGGAGAAATAAGAGAAAGAATTCATAGAGTAGCCTCCAACAGTAATGCAGATATTATAATTACTGAAATTGGTGGAACAGTTGGAGATATTGAATCTCTACCTTTTTTAGAGGCAATAAGAGAATTCAAAAATGATGTCAATAGGAACGATGTTGCATACATACACGTAACATTACTTCCTTACATCAAAACTTCTGGTGAAATAAAAACTAAACCAACACAACATTCAGTTAAAGAATTAAGATCAATTGGAATTCAGCCAGATTTACTTGTATGCCGAAGTGATAAATCTATCAATGAAGCTCTTAAAAAGAAGCTTAGTGGTTTTTGCGGTGTCAGTATCAACTCTGTAATTGAAGCTTTAGACGCAGACAGTATTTATTCTGTACCTCTTTCTTTAAAAAAAGAAGGTTTATGCAAAGAAACCCTGAAGTATTTAGACCTTGAAGATAAAAAATGTGATTTGAAAAATTGGGAGCAACTAATACACAACCTAAGAAATCCTGGAGCTCCAATCAAAGTTGCTTTAGTAGGTAAATACATTGAACTTGGAGATGCATATTTATCCGTTGTTGAAGCTTTAAGACATGCATGCATTGAACAAAAGGCTTTATTAGATTTACATTGGGTAAGTGCTGAAATGATAGAAAAAAATTCATCAGAAACTTACTTAAATGGGGTTGATGCAATTGTCGTACCAGGGGGATTTGGTAATAGAGGAGTAAATGGAAAAATTTCGGCTATAAAATTCGCAAGAGAAAATAAAATTCCATTTTTAGGTTTGTGCCTTGGTATGCAATGTGCAGTTATAGAATGGGCAAGAAATGTAGCTAATCTTCCAGATGCCTCTAGTTCAGAACTAGACCCAAATACTCCCAATCCAGTTATACATTTATTACCAGAACAGGAAGATGTAGTTGATTTAGGTGGGACAATGAGACTTGGAGTTTATCCATGTAGATTGACAAAAAATACAACTGGAAAAAACTTATATGATGAGGATGTTATTTATGAGAGACATCGACATAGATACGAATTTAATAATTACTACAAACAAAGTTTTTTAGATTCTGGATACAAAATTAGTGGTACATCACCAGATGGCAGATTAGTTGAGTTAATTGAGTTAGAAAATCATCCATACTTCTTAGCATGTCAATATCATCCTGAGTTTTTATCACGACCTGGCAAACCTCATCCCTTATTTAGAGGTTTAATAAAAGCCTCTCAAGATAAGTTAACTGAATCAAATTAATATTCTTTATTTTTTTGAATGAAAATGACAAATTTTTTACCCTTAGTCGAACAATTTCATTCATTACAAGGTGAAGGTTATCACGCTGGAAAAAGTGCTTTTTTTGTAAGATTAGCCGGATGTAAAGTTGGATGTTCGTGGTGCGATACCAAAAATTCATGGGACGAGAAAAAACACCCTTCTATATCAATTGAAAAAATAATAGATCGCATAAAAATTGCCAGAGAAAAAGGAGCATCTTTTTGCGTTATTACAGGTGGAGAACCTTTACAACATAACTTGGATAATTTTTGCAAAGCCATAAAAAATATGACGATGGTAGAAGAACAAAAGCCAATGAGGATTCATATTGAGACAAGTGGAGTTAATTCGATATCAGGAAGCTATGACTGGATTACTTTATCTCCTAAAAGACACTCACCTCCTAAAAATTATTTTTTAAAAAACTGTAATGAAATCAAAATAATCATAAATGAAATAGAAGATATTGAATTTGCTATTCAAATAAAAAAAGAAACTTTAAAACAATATCAACTCTCTAAAAGCGATGATGGCTTAAAAAAAGAAGATAAAATTTTTTATTTACAACCAGCGTGGAACAATGCGAATGGTTTTTCTCTTGCTATCGATTTCGTAAAAAATAACCCAGATTGGAAATTGAGCCTTCAAACTCACAAATACTTAAAAATAAATTGAAATCATATGACTCTTAAAAACAAATCGATAGTAGTTTTATTATCTGGAGGTTTAGATTCTTCTACAGTTACTGGTATCGCAAAAAAATCCGAAGCTAAAATTTTTGGCCTTTCATTTGACTACGGTCAACGTCATAAAAAAGAATTAAATTCTGCATCGATAATTGCAAAACACTTTGATATCGAAGAATTTAAAATAATTAAGCTTGACTTATCTTTATGGGGAGGCTCGTCATTAACTGATACTCAAAAAAATATTCCGATAGAAGGAGTACAAACTAATAAAATTCCTAATACTTATGTTCCTGGGAGAAATACTATATTTATTTCCGTTGCACTAAGTTATGCCGAAGCAATAGATGCTGATTTTATAGGATTAGGAGTTAATGCACTAGATTATTCTGGTTATCCAGATTGCAGACCTGACTACATTGAAAAATTTCAAGAATTAGCAGATTTAGCCAATAAAAGAGGAAGAGAAAATAATCCAATAAAACTTTGGACACCATTATTAGATTTAAATAAAGAGGAAATTATTAAATTAGCTTTTGATAATCATGTGCCTTTGGATAAAACATGGAGTTGTTATTCGGGTAGTTCAAAACCATGCGGTAAGTGTGATAGCTGCAGAATTAGAAATGCCGCTTATGAAAAATGGCACAATAACAATAATAAAAAATGAAAATAAAAAAAATAATTCTTGAAAAATGGACGGATCCAGCACTAATTACACATCATCTAACAAAAAAATTCGGAGATAAAGGATTAGCTTGGCTAGACAGTGATGGCAAAGAAAATGGGGAATGGTCAATAATAGGAATTAACCCTAAAAAAATAATCCAATCAAGAGATATCAATAACTTAGACAAAACTAATAATCCATTTAACAATTTAAAAAATATTGAAAAAGGATTTTGGATCGGATGGTTAAGTTATGAAGCTGGAGTTTACATAGAACCCAAAAACCCATGGCGAAAATCTAATATGGCAACTTTATGGATTGCATCATATGATCCAATCATTAAATGTAATCTAATAAAAAAAGAAATAATTATCGAAGGCACAAACTCATCAGAACTGATGAGTTATAAAAACATAATCAACAATATAAAAAATGTTGAAGAAAAAAATATTATTAAAACAAATTTGAATTTTGATTTTTCAAAAATAAATTTGGACGAAATGGCTGAAAAATTTCAGAAAAATATTCTAAAATTGAAAAAATTTATTTCCCTAGGGGATATATTTCAAGCAAACCTAACAACTAAATGCGAAATTGAATCTTCCAAAAACTATAATCCTCTAGATATTTATTTGAAAATAAGAAGGAAATTAAGAGCTCCCTTTGGAGGAATAATAATAAATAATGATAATTATAAAGAGGCTGTATTATCTACCTCGCCAGAAAGATTTATAAAAATAGATAATAAAAATTTTGTAGAATCAAGACCTATCAAAGGAACTAGATCCAGAGATAAGGATTTAAATCAAGACGCACTTAATGCTATCGATTTAATAACGAACGAAAAAGATAGAGCCGAAAATATTATGATTGTTGACCTAATAAGAAATGATTTAAGTAAAGTTTGCGAAACAGGAAGTATTATGGTGCCAGAAATATTAAAACTTGAAAGTTTCTTAAAAGTTCATCATCTAACTTCAGTAATCAGAGGCAAATTAAAAAAAGACAAGAACTGGATTGATTTACTAAAAGCTTGTTGGCCTGGGGGCTCTATAACTGGAGCACCTAAATTAAGATCATGCCAGAGACTTTTTGAATTAGAAGAATGTGAACGCGGACCATACTGTGGCTCATTTTTGAAGCTTGACTGGAATGGAGAATTTGACAGCAATATACTAATAAGATCATTTTTAATTAAAGACAAAAAAATCAATATATATGCTGGTTGCGGAATAGTTATTGACTCAAACCCTGAAGAGGAAACTAATGAACTAAAGTGGAAACTTTTACCGTTAATTGATTCACTTAAATGATTGAAACATTAGCCTGGCACAAGGATCAATGGTTGGATATTGATAGAATATTTATTGCTGCAAATAATAGAGGATTAAAATTTGCTGATGGTATATTTGAAACCATTTTGATAAAAGAAAACAAACCTATTCTTTTTGATGAACATCTGAAAAGGTTAGAAAAAAGTAGCAAGATTTTAAATATTAATCTCAAAATAAAAAAATTAACTTTGAGACAACTTATTCACGATGGAATTAGAAAGTTATCGCTTAAAAATGATCAATTTGCTTCAGTAAGAATAAATTATAGTCGAGGAACTAATGAAGGTCGAGCACTAACAATTGATAGCACTTCAGAGACAAAAGATTTGGATAATTTATGGCTTGAGTTCTATAGAATCAAACCAAATTTTAATCCGATAAGCGTTTGCATTAGTCAAACGGAAAAAATAAATGAATTCAGTCTTATAAGTAAATGCAAAACATTTTCATATAATCAGGCAATACAAGTTTTGACAGAAGCTAATAAAAAATCATTTGATGATTCTATACTTCTGAATACGTCAGGTGAACTTTGTTGTGGAAGTACATTTAATCTTCTTATTAAGAGAAATAATCAATGGATAACTCCTAGAAAAGAGAGCGGGTGTTTAGAGGGGATAATGGTTGCCAAGGCTTTGAAATTAAATATTGTAAAAGAAGAATTAATTCCTCCAGAATTTCAAAATAATGACATAATAATTGCAATTAATAGCTTATCTTGCAGACAAATTTATCAAGTTAATGATTTAAAGCTAAAACCTAAATTCGATCCAATTTACTTTTGGGATTTATTATATAGTTGAACTTTATTAATATCTGGTAAATAGACATCAGACACTTTAGTTATATTATTATTAACCTTAAATTCAACAATTTTTCCAATAATGATAATTGATGGAGCTAAAAATTCTTTATCTTTAATTTTATCTGGAAGTTTATCTAATTTCTCTATAAAACATTTTTGATTTTTTAAAGTAGCTTCTTGAATAACAGCGCATTTTGTCTCCTTACATAAGCCGCCTAAAATTAATTCTTCCACAATAAATTCAATATTTTTAATACCCATAAAAATTACTAAGCTATCTGAAGATTTAGCTAAATCTCTCCAATTAACTGTCTTTTTTTCCTTATCTACACGCTCATGTCCAGTGACGAAAGTTACGGAACTCGCAGCATCTCTATGGGTTAGTGGAATACCAAAATATGTGGGAGCAGCTATCCCAGAAGTAATACCAGGAACGATTTCAACTGAAATTCCATTTTTTTCTAAAATCGATACCTCTTCACCACCTCTAGAAAAAACGAATGGATCTCCCCCTTTAAGCCTTACGACATTTTTACCTTCTTTTGCTAATTTCAAAATAAGAGCATTAGTTTCAGCCTGAGGTACAGAACACTTTCCAGCTCTTTTACCTACATGGAAAATTTCTGTATGTTCTCCTGCCTCTTTTGTTATTTCATCCGGGATTAAAGCATCATGAACTAATGCATCACAATTTTTTATTAAGCGTAAAGCTTTTAAAGTTAAAAGCTCAGGGTCGCCAGGACCTGCTCCAACTAAATAAACAATGCCTGGCACAATAATCTCCATTAACAAGTATGGTAGTAGAAGTTAATAGTCATGAAGGTAAATATTGTGAAAGAAAGTTTATTAAAACCAAATAAAAAATTTACTCTCCTTAGTGCTTTTGTCACTCTTCTAAATGATCGTTTAAGTGAAAGTATACTGTTACCCATATTACCCTCATTTGTTTTACTTTTTGATTCTAAAGCAAGTACATACGGTTTACTATCATGCACTTACCAATTAGCTCAATTTACAGCTTCTCCTTTTATAGGAATTATGAGTGATAGATATGGAAGAAGACCTGTTACTCTTTTTTGTATTACTGGTTCAGTAATAGGAATATCAATATTATCTTTTACTGTTCTTTTTAATTGGTCAAATTCAATAGCCTCTATCCCTTTATTTTTATTATTTTTAGCAAGACTAATTGACGGTTTAAGTGGGGGGACTGCAGCTACTGCCACAACAATTCTTGCAGATATTTCAAGCCCTGAAAAAAGAGCAAAAACATTTGGTCTTATTGGTGTAGCTTTTGGTTTAAGTTTTTTCTTAGGTAATATTTTTGTCGTTATTTTTGCCAAAAATACAAATAATAATTTTATTATTCCAGTTTTGATAGCCTCAATAATTCCAATAATTAATTTCCTCCTTGTATTTTTTTACCTACCAGAAACCAAACCTAATAGTGACTCAAATAAATCAAAACCTATTATAAAAAACCCTTTAAAAAACCTATTTACAGTTTTCAAAGAAGAAAAGATTAAAAAGTTATCATTAGCTTTTTTTATTTACTTTATTGCTTTTACTGGATTGACCAATATACTTATATTTTTCCTTCAAGAATCTTTAAACTGGACGACCAAAGCATCAAGTGGAACTCTTGTTGTAGTAGGAATAATTGCAATAATCGTTCAGGGAGGACTAATTGGGCCTCTTGTAAAGCAATTTGGAGAAATGCGATTAACACTTATCGGATCAGGCTTCATTCTTGTAGCATGTGCTCTTTTAATAACTGCTCCAAAAGAAAATGCGTCAATTAATATTTATTCAGCTGTATCATTTTTAGCCGTTGGAGCAGGATTAATTACGCCCACCTTAAGAGCACTAATATCAAAGAAATTAGATGTTGATAAACAAGGATCAATTTTAAGTAATCTTCAAGGTCTACAGAGTCTTGGGGGGGTTTTAGGAATTGCAATGGCAGGAAGGGTTTATGATAGTTTTGGTCCTAAATCACCTTTTATAGCTGGTTCCGTTATCTTACTTTTCATGATATATCTTATTGCAGAGGGTAAAAGTAATAATTCTTTTAATAATCAAAAATCAAAAGTATTGAAATGAAAAGCCAGGCTGATGTTTTTATTAATAGAGAATTAAGTTGGATTGAATTCAATAAAAGAGTACTCCTAACTGGAATGGAAAAGGATTACAAAATCCTAGATAAAGTAAAATTTTGTTCAATTTTTAGTAATAATCTAGATGAATTTTTTATGGTAAGGGTAGCTTCATTAAAAGCTCAAGTTGAAGCAGGCATTACAAAAAAAAGTGTTGATGGACTTACCCCTAAAGAGCAATTAACAAAAATAAATAATGAAGTAAAGAAATTAACTACCCTACAAGAAAACTATATAAATAATGAACTAAATAATGAATTAAAAGAAAAAGGTGTAATTTTAAAAAAATATAAGGATCTAAGTGAAAATCAAAGAAATTGGAGCAATAACTATTTTATTTCATCTATTTTTCCTTTATTAACTCCATTAGTTGTTGATCCAGCACATCCATTTCCTTTTATCAGTAATTTAAGTCTAAATTTGGCAGCTTTAATAAGAAATGGGGAAGATTCTAAAAATCAGTTTGTTAGAGTAAAAATACCAACAAAAAATATAAATAGATTTATACAAATTCCCAATGAAATTATTCAACCCGGTGATGAAAGTACATATTTTTTCATAAGTGTTGAAGATTTAATTGGGAATAATATAAATACCTTATTTAACGGAATGGAATGTATAAATTACTCTTTTTTTAGAGTGACAAGGGATGCAGATTTAGAATTAAAAGAACTTGAAGCTGATGATCTTCTTTTAGCAGTTGAACAAAGTTTGCAAAAGAGAAGATTAGGTGGAGACGTAGTTAGATTAGAAGTTGAATCGGATATGCCAGAAAATATTCTGAAATTACTCATTGAAAGTATCTCAATACAAAAAGAGTATATCTACTTTTGCAAAAGTTTTTTAGGCCTTGACGATTTTAATCAGCTTACAAAAATTAAAAGAGATGATTTAAAAGAAAATCTACTAATTGGGAAAACTCACCCGAAATTAAAAAATTTAGACTTACCTGCAAACAAAAACCTTAATTCTATTTTTAATATACTTAGAAAAAAAAATATTCTGCTTCATCATCCATACGACTTATTTAAAACTTCAGTTGAAGAATTTATAAACAAAGCAGCTGATGATCCACTTGTCATGGCTATAAAAATTACTTTATATCGAGTTTCCAAGGATTCGCCGATCATTGCAGCTTTAATGAGAGCTGCAGAGAACGGGAAAGAAGTAATGACTCTTGTTGAACTAAAAGCAAGATTTGATGAAGACAATAATATTCAATGGGCGAAACAACTTGAACAAGCTGGAATTCATGTTGTATATGGAATCATAGGATTTAAAACACATACAAAAATAGCTTTAATAGTAAGAAAAGAAAAAGGACGATTAAGGAATTATTTCCATATTGGAACTGGAAATTATAACTCTAATACTTCAATGTTTTATACAGATTTAGGATTACTTTCAACTGATCCTGATATTGCATCAGATTTACTTGAGTTATTTAACTACTTATCAGGTTTTTCTAAACAAAAAATTTATCAAAAGTTATTAGTTTCTCCCTCATCGATGAGAGAGAAATTTATATTTCTAATAAAGAGAGAAATTAAAAATGCAAAGGAAGGCAAAAAAGCGGAAATAATTGCAAAAATGAATTCTTTAGTAGATCCAGAAATAATTAAACTTCTTTATTTAGCTTCAGACTCGGGTGTAAAAATTAACCTCATCATAAGAGGTATTTGTTGCTTATATCCACAAAGAAAAAATTTAAGTGAAAATATTAAAGTCATAAGCATTATTGGTCACTTTCTTGAACACTCACGAATTTTTTGGTTTTGTAACAATGGTAATAATGAGGTTTTTATTGGGAGTGCTGATTGGATGAGAAGAAATCTTGATAGAAGAATAGAAGCTGTTACTCCAATAGAGGATTATGAATTGAAATGTAAAATATACTCACTTTTGCAAACCTACATTAAAGATGATTACTTTTCTTGGATAATGAAAGAAGATGGTTCTTATTCGAAATATGAATTAGATTCCTCAGATAATCGTTCGCAAATTGACCTAATAGAAAAATGAAATTAATATTGATTTTTACAACATTTTAAAAAATACTTAAAATTTTAAAATTTTTTTAATTTTTAAAAAATCCTTTAATATCAAGGGATTTCAAGAAATAAGCATTTAAAAAAAAATTTTTGTCTTTAAAATTTCAACGCAAAAGTAGTTTTTATTCCAATTTCAGTGCTAGCTTTTTAAAAAATCCATTATTTAGGAGGCCAGGGTGATGGGGATCCCTCTGGAATCTGCGAAAAGCTCTTCAGATAAAAATTTTGATGAGCCAAGATTACCAAACACTGCGGGCAAGTCTCGCAAATCGAAATCCAGTCTTACTGCAAAACAAAGCCAAAAAAAATCTGGCAGACTCGCTTCAGATTCTATTGGCTATTACTTAAGTAGCATTGGCAGAGTACCTCTTTTGACTCCAGCGGAGGAAATAGAGTTGGCTCATCATGTTCAGAACATGAAAAAGTTGCTACAAATTCCTGAAACTGATAGAACGCAAAGGAATCTTTACCAAATTAAAATTGGCAAAAGAGCTAGAGATAGAATGATGGCAGCTAATCTAAGACTAGTTGTTTCTGTTGCAAAAAAATACCAAAACCAAGGACTAGAGTTACTAGACCTTGTCCAAGAAGGAGCTATTGGCTTAGAAAGAGCTGTAGATAAATTTGATCCTGCTATGGGATACAAATTCTCCACTTATGCTTACTGGTGGATTAGGCAAGGAATGACTAGGGCTATTGATAACAGTGCCAGAACAATTCGTTTGCCTATTCATATAAGTGAAAAACTATCCAAAATGAGACGAGTTTCTAGAGAATTATCACATAAATTTGGAAGACAACCTACAAGATTGGAAATGGCAACTGAGATGGGAATTGAACAAAAAGATTTAGAAGATTTAATTTCTCAAAGTGCTCCTTGCGCCTCTCTTGATGCTCATGCAAGAGGCGAAGAAGACCGAAGTACTTTAGGCGAACTTATACCTGATCCAAACTGTGAGGAACCTATGGAGGGAATGGATAGAAATATTCAAAAAGAACATTTAGGAACTTGGCTTTCTCAATTAAATGAAAGAGAACAAAAAATCATGAAGCTAAGATTTGGCTTAGATGGTGAAGAACCATTAACACTCGCAGAAATAGGAAGGCAAATTAATGTTTCACGAGAAAGAGTAAGACAATTAGAAGCTAAAGCAATATTAAAACTTAGAGTGATGACAACTCATCAAAAAGCAGCATAAACAAGTTGATAAAATTTGCGATAATTTTATTATATTTATTTTCAATTTTTTTAATATCAATAGTATTTAAAAAATTTAATGAGGATAGCCGAGAAATAGTCAGAAAAATTATACATATTGGGATAGGACCTTTAATACCAATTGCGCAATTTTTAAAAATTGGTCAAAATTCTGCTCTATATTTTACAGGTATTATCTCATTAATGGTTCTAATAAATTACACCTATAAGTTATTTCCCACAATAGAAGATATTGAAAGAAAAAGTTTTGGAACAATATTCTATTGTCTAAGTTTATTTATTTTAATTTGGCTTTTCTGGGACAAAGATCCCTATGCTTTAATTGCTGGATTTTTTTTAATGACATTTGGAGATGGATTAGCTGGTTTAATAGGCAAAAGCTTTAATTCAAAAAGTTGGATTATTTTTAAACAAAAAAAGTCATTATATGGTACTTTGACAATGTTTTTAACAAGCTTGATAATAGTTTTCTCAATAGGATACGCTCAACAAAATAGTTCTAATTTAAATTATTTCGCAATTGCTTTTTTGGCTACTATTCTTGAACAATTTAGTGTTTTAGGAATAGATAACTTCATTGTCCCTATCTTATCAGCATTATATTTTAATTTTTTTATAACTAATTAACTGAACTATACAAAATAGCAAGTAATTCTTTTGTTGTTTCTATATCTATGCATGCATCTGTAATACTTCTGCCAAACTCAAGATCCTCGTTTTTTAAAAGTTTCTGATTACCTTCTTTTAAATGACTTTCAAGCATAACTCCTAAAATATTTTTTTCACCATTACTAATTTGAGAAGCTATATTTTTTAGCACTTCAGATTGTTTACGGAAGTCTTTGTTGGAATTTCCATGACTACAATCAATCATCACTCTATGAGGAAGATTACATCGCTTTAATTCAGCTGAAATTCTTTGAACATGCTCATTTTCAAAATTTGGGCCTTTTGAGCCTCCTCTTAAAACTATATGTCCATCTGGATTACCTGTAGTATTAACAATAGATGCCATTCCATTTTCATTTACACCTAGGAAATGATGGGATTTTGAAGCTGACTGCATTGCATTTATTGCAGTAGTAAAAGAACCATCCGTTCCATTTTTAAAACCTATAGGCATTGATAATCCTGATGCCATTTCCCTATGAGTTTGACTTTCAGTAGTCCTCGCACCTATGGCTGTCCAACTTATTAAATCTGCAATATATTGAGGAACAATTGGATCTAGTAATTCTGTTGCAGAAGGTATTCCATTAATTGCTAGAAAAGAAAGCAAATTTCTTGCCCTTCTTAAACCAGTATTAATATCATAAGAATCATCTAGATGAGGATCATTTATCAATCCCTTCCAACCAATAGTTGTTCTTGGCTTCTCAAAATATACTCTCATGATTATTTCTAATTTATCTTTATAAATTTCTCGAAAGTTTTGAATATATTTTGAATATTCCTTTGCCGCCTCAATATCATGAATTGAACATGGTCCAACAATGACTAAAAGTTTTTTATCATCATGATGCAAAATATTTTGTATCGATCTTCTTGTTTTAGATACTGTATTAGCAGAGGCATGATCTAAAGGTATATCATTATGTAATCTGCTTGGAGGAATTAATGGACGTGTTTCAACAACATGTAAATCTGATGTCTTTTCTAAAGCTGAATTATTTGATGATGTCGTCATTGATTAATTAAGAAGTTTGAATATTTAAAAAAGCATTTATGAATACTCTCCTTTTCAATATTAAAAATAACAATAGATTAGGCATTAAACCTTACTAATGAAGAATTTGGAAACATTGCTAAAAGATTATTCAGATCACGTAGCTGAAAGAGCTACCAAAGGTATACCTCCTTTACCTTTAAATGCTGAACAAACAAATTGTGTTACAAAATTACTAGAACAAGATAGTACTTACGATTCATTTGATCTAATAGATTTACTTATAAATAGAGTACCACCAGGTGTTGATGAGGCTGCTTATGTAAAAGCAAGCTGGCTTACAGCTATTATTAATTCCGAAAAATATTGCAAATCAATTAATCCTGAAAAAGCAATTGAAATTCTAGGAACAATGATAGGAGGATATAATGTAAATTCTCTGGTTGAAATACTAAAAGGAAAAAATAATTTACTTGCTAAAAAAGCGGCAGAAGTTTTAAAAAATATTATTCTTGTTTATGACTCAGCTAATGAAATTTTTGAATTATCTCAAAATAATATTTATGCAAAAGAGGTTATAAATAGTTGGGCAAATGCGGAATGGTTCAAAAATAAAAAAGTTCTAGAGAAAGAGATTACTTGTTTAGTATTTAAAGTTGATGGGGAGACAAACACAGATGACTTATCTCCTGCTGTACATGCAACAACTCGACCTGATATTCCAATGCACGCATTGGCTATGTTGGAATTTAAAAAACCAGATGGACTAGAGATTCTGGATAATTTAAAAAAACAAAATTTACCAATAGCTTATGTTGGAGATGTTGTTGGAACAGGGAGTTCTAGAAAATCTGCTATTAATTCACTTATTTGGCATATAGGCGAAGATATCGCTTTTGTTCCAAACAAAAAAACAGGTGGAGTAATAATTGGAAGCAAAATAGCACCTATTTTCTTTAATACGGCACAAGATTCAGGGGCTTTACCTATAGAAGCTGACGTATCTGATATGAAAACAGGAGATGTTATTAAAATATATCCTTATGAAGGCATTATTAAAAAAATTGAAAAAGATTCAAATAGAGAAAAATTAATAAGCAAATTCGACTTGTATCCATCAACTCTTACTGATGAAATTCAAGCTGGCGGCAGAATTAATCTTATGATTGGAAGATCTCTGACTGACAAAATTAGAAATAAATTAGATTATCAACCGAGTGAAATATTCATCCGACCACAAAATCCAACCGAAAGTAATGCCGGCTTCACTCAAGCTCAAAAAATCGTAGGCAAAGCATGCGGTTTAGATGGTGTTAGGCCAGGAACGACCTGTGAGCCAATTATGACCACAGTTGGCAGTCAAGATACCACTGGGCCAATGACTAGAGATGAACTAAAAGAACTCGCTTGTTTAGGATTCACTGCAGATCTAGTCATGCAAAGTTTTTGTCATACAGCTGCATATCCTAAACCAGTAGATCTAGTTACCCATAAAGAATTACCTGATTTTATATCACAAAGAGGTGGAGTGGCTCTTAAGCCTGGAGATGGCATAATTCATAGCTGGCTTAACAGAATGCTTCTCCCTGATACTGTTGGCACTGGTGGAGATAGTCATACAAGATTTCCTCTTGGCATTTCATTTCCTGGAGGCTCGGGCATTGTTGCCTTTGCAGCTGCAATAGGATCAATGCCATTAAATATGCCTGCATCTGTGCTGGTTAAATTCAAAGGAGAATTATTACCGGGAATTACTTTAAGAGATTTAGTAAATGCAATCCCTCTTTTCGCAATTAAAAAAGGACTCTTAACTGTTGAGAAAGCAAATAAAAAAAATATATTTAACGGAAAAATTATGGAAATTGAGGGATTACCTAACTTAAAACTTGAACAAGCTTTTGAACTCACTGATGCTACTGCAGAACGCTCGTGCGCTGGTAGCACAATACTTTTATCCCAAAAAACTGTTCAAGAATACTTAAGAAGCAATATTGCGCTATTAGAAAAAATGATTGAGAGCAACTATGAAGACTCAAAATCGATTTCAAGGAGAATAGATGATATGAAAAATTGGTTAAAAAAACCATCATTAATTCATCCAGATACAAACGCTCAGTATGAAAAAATTATCGAAATTGATTTAGCAACAGTAACACAACCTATTGTTGCTTGCCCTAACGATCCAGACAACGTAAAGGAAATTAAAGATGTTGCCAATACAAATATTGATGAAGTTTTTATAGGTTCTTGCATGACAAATATTGGTCATTATAGAGCAGCTGCAAAAGTTCTTGAAGGTATTCAAAATTTAAAAGCTAAATTATGGATTTGTCCGCCTACAAAAATGGATGAAGAAACTCTAAAAGCTGAAGGTTATTATAAAGTATTTGAAAATTGTGGTGCAAGACTAGAGTTGCCAGGCTGCTCTTTATGTATGGGAAATCAAGCCAGAGTTGACGAAGGATCTGTAGTATTTTCTACAAGTACAAGAAATTTTGACAATAGACTTGGTAAAAATGCGCAAGTATTTTTAGGAAGTGCTGAATTAGCAGCAGTTTGCGCACTTCTTGGGAGAATACCTGAAGTAGAAGAATATCAGGATATTACTAAAAATAAAATTAATCCATATTCTGATGAACTTTATCGTTATCTTCAATTTGATGAAATACACGATTTCAGTTTGTCAAAATGATCATGGATTATGCCCAACCTTATAAAAGAAAATATTCAAAAAACCAGTAATAATTCCTCTCGTAGCATCAAAAAATTATTAAGACAGAGATCTCTCGTCGTTGCATTGTCGCTCTTATTAACAGGCTTAGGAGCTTCAATTACAAGCATATTTTTTAAAACTGGAATCTACTTTATAAATAATTGGAGATTAACCCTTTTAGACCAATTGCCATCTCTTGCAGTATTGCCAATTTTTGGAGCTGTAGGAGGAGCAATAGCGGGGTATTTGATTAAAAATATTGCACCTGCAGCAAAAGGTTCGGGTGTGAGTCAAATAATGGGTTTCTTAAGGCATAAAAAAGTGCCAATGAATATAAAAGTAGGATTAGTAAAGCTCATATCAGGAATTATCGCTATTGGTAGTGGATTCCCCTTAGGTCCAGAGGGCCCATCGGTTCAAATGGGAGGATCAGTTGCATGGCAAATGGCCAAATGGCTGAAAGCTCCAACAGCTTTTAGAAGAGTAATAGTAGCAGCAGGTGGTGGAGCTGGAATTGCTGCAGTATTTAGCGCTCCATTAGGAGGGTTTGTTTATGCAATAGAGGAGCTATTAAACTCTGCTAGACCAGTAATTTTGCTATTAGTAGTAATTACAACTTTCATTGCAGATTCATCTGCTGATATTATTCAAGCCATGGGTCTAGATCCTAAAGCAGGAGGCTTTGATTTTAACCTCGGATTTTTGATTCAAAAAGAATATGATCCATCAGTTTTTTTCTTACCTATAGATTTTATATACCTAGTTTTACTAGGAATAATTATTGGGATCTTTGCAGAATTGTACAGCAGATACGTTTTGTTAATGCAAAATCTTGGAAAAAAGTGGTATAAAAATAAATTTGTTTTAAAAATGAGTATCTGTGGATTAATTTTAGGTAGTATCTATTCTTTTTTACCCAGTACATTTCATAATTTAGATGAATTACAGAAAATAATAGCTGAGCAAAATACAAGTATTGAAATTGCCCTGTTAGCAGTTTTAGTATTATTTATAACGACAGGTTTAGCTGCAGCATCTGGAGCTCCTGGAGGATTGTTCTATCCTATGCTTACTTTAGGAGGGTCAATCGGACTAATAATAGGGAGTTGGGTAGAAGTTGCGACAGGACATGCACCTAGTACATACATTTTTGCGGGAATGGGAGCTTTCGTAGCAGGATGTTCGAGAACCCCAATAACAGCAATGTTTTTAGCTTTTGCCTTGACAAAAAATTTATTAATAATGAAACCTGTCTTAATCAGCTGCATTGCCAGTTTCTTGATAGCAAGAGCTTTTAATGAAGAATCTATTTATGAAAGACAAATACAAATAGAATTAGAAGACTAGGAAATTATTTTCAATCAAAAACAGCAGTTTTACTGTTATAAACGAATACTTGATGATTTAGATGTAATCTAACCGCTCTTGCTAAAGCAATTCTTTCGATATCTCTTCCTTTTCTTATCAGATCTTCAACCTCGTCCCTATGACTAACATTAACTGTGCATTGCTCTATTATCGGGCCTTCATCAAGGTCTTCAGTGACATAATGAGCAGTAGCACCGATTAATTTGACACCCCTCTTCCATGCTCGATGATATGGTTGTGCTCCCTTAAATGCAGGTAAGAAAGAATGATGGATATTGATTATTGAAGAAAACTTTTTTAAAAAAGAATCACTCAAAATTTGCATATATTTGGCTAATACAACAAAATCAATTTCATATTCTTTTAATAGATTTAAAAATTGATCTTCAACATCAGATTTACCTATATTAAAGGTATCAATATGGACAAATTTTGCATTAAAGTCCTTTGCAATATTTTCAAGATCAGAATGATTTGAAATTATTAATGGCACTTTCATTTTAAGTTCGCCATTTCTTACTCGCCAGAGTAAATCAATCAGACAATGATTTTGTTTGCTAACAAAAATAGAAACATTTGGAATCTCATCAGAATAATTTACATTAAATTGTCCATTAACTTCAGCTGCAATTTTTTCAAATTCATTATAAATTTCATCTCTATTAAAAAATTTATTTTTACAATTCCATTCAATTCTACTAAGAAACAAACCCGCATCTTGATCTGTATGATGATCAGAATGTTTTATATTGCCACCGTAATTTGAAATCCAACTTGTAAGTAAACTTACAAGACCAGGACGATCGGGACAAACAATTTTGAATATAATTGAAGGATGTTCCAAAAAATCTTTAACTATTAAGTCAAATAAGCACGTATACCCAATATATCAATGAAAAGCTTAAAAGAAAATTTTCAGAAAGCACACATAGTAATTATTGGATCGGGAATTATTGGAAAATTTAACGCCTTAGAATTATCAGAATTAGGTTTTCAAATAACAATAATAGATCCAGCTGAACCCCAAAATAGTAGCAATGCAGCTTTAGGTTTACTAATGGGTAATATGTATCAAAAAAGAAGGGGCAGAAGCTGGGACCTCAGAAAACAAAGCATAGAATTATGGCCACATTGGATTAAATTCCTTCAAAAATTTAATAATGAATTAAATTTAGAAAAACCATTAATACAGCTAACTACGAATGAAGAAAAATTTAAAAAATTAGAAAAATTTATTTATGAAAATAATGATATAAGCTTAAAAATTTTAGAAGAAGACTCAATATTCATGAAGAACATAAAAAAAGCCTTCCAAACAAAAAATTTAAAAGGAATGATTTCCTTAAAAGATGGTAGAATAAATGCTATATCATTACTTAAAACATTAGATAAATATCTAAAGAATAAAAAAATAAATTTTCTAGAAGCAGAAATATTTAAAATCAGAAAGTCAAAGAATCATTGGATTTCTACAACAAAAAACAATGAAGAAATCAAATCTGACATGGTTATTTTGTGTAATTCTTTAAAAGCGGTTGATTTAATAGATAACTTAACTCATAAAATTAAATTAAAACCTGTTTTAGGTCAAGCTATAGAAGTGGATATAAATGATGCAGAGGTTGATTTATTGTCACTTCCAAAACAATTCAATATAGATGGTATAAATATAATTCCAAAATCAAAAAATAAGCTGATTATTGGTTCAACTGACGAATACAATAATAAGCCAGAAGAAGATACATTCGATAAACTCACAAGTTTTCTCCATGAAAAACCAAGTTGGCTTGTGAAAGGTAAAATTTCTAAAAAGTGGTATGGAATTAGGTCAAGACCTGATGGAGAGCCTTCGCCAATAATGAAACACATTGAAGGTGGACTTATTATATGTACTGGTTTTTATAAAAATGGAATTTTGCTTGCTCCAGCTTGTTCTAAATGGGTTGCTAATGAAATTAAAAATTACTTTTCCTAATCTTTTGTTTCAGTAAAGTCTGCATCAATTACATCATCTCCACCTTTATCATTTGATTCAGTCTGATCAGGACCACTAGCTGAACCAGATGTTGGGGGTTGATTACCTGGTTGCTGATAAACAGATGAACCAACTGCATAGAGTTCTTGCTGAAGCTCTTCGAGAAGTTTTTTCATTGATTCATAGTCCTCTTTTGAGGTTGCTTCTTTTAAAGCATTGCTTTTTTCTTCAACCTTAGACTTTGTTGCAGCATCAATTTTATCTCCCAATTCACCAAGTTGCTTTTCTGTCTGATAGACAAGTGTTTCAGCTTGGTTTTTTAAGTCAATTTTTTCTCTTTTTTCTTTATCTGCTGATGCATTTGATTCTGCATCTTTAACCATTTTTTCGACTTCATTATCAGATAAAGTAGAAGCTCCAGTGATAGAAATACTTTGCTCTTTACCACTTCCTTTATCTTTAGCCGTAACACTAAGGATACCGTTTGCATCAATATCAAATGTCACTTCAATTTGGGGAACACCTCTTGGTGCTGATGGAATACCATCTAATCTAAAAGTTCCTAAACTTTTGTTGTCAGATGCCATTTCTCTTTCACCCTGTAATACATGGATTTCTACATTGGTTTGTCCGTCTACAGCGGTTGAATATGTTTCAGATTTCTTAGTAGGCACTGTAGTATTTCGATTGATCATTTTTGTCATTACTCCCCCTAAAGTCTCTACCCCTAGAGAAAGTGGAGTGACGTCAAGTAACAATATATCTTTAACTTCTCCTGCTAAAACTCCTCCCTGAATTGCAGCTCCAACAGCTACTACCTCATCAGGATTAACAGTTTGATTGGGTTCTTTACCTATTATTTTTTTAACTAAATCTAATACAGCAGGTATTCTAGAAGAGCCTCCTACCATTACAACTTCATCAATTTCACTAGTAGAGATTTTTGCGTCACTTATTGCTCTTTCAACTGGGGTCTTGCACCTATCAATTAAAGATGCTGCTAATTCCTCAAACTTTGCCCTAGTTAAGTTCAAATCCAAATGTTTTGGTCCTTCAGGCGTCGCTGTAATAAAAGGTAAATTTATTTCACTTTGGGTAGCATTTGAAAGCTCGATTTTTGCTTTTTCTGCAGCTTCAGTAAGTCTTTGCAAAGCTTGCTTATCTTGTCTCAGATCAATTCCTTCATTTGATTTAAAAGTACTAGCTAAGTGATCTACGATACATCTGTCAAAATCGTCACCACCTAAATGTGTATCACCAGATGTAGATAAAACTTCAGTTACCCCGTCACCAGCTTCAATAACTGAGACATCAAAGGTCCCTCCACCTAAATCAAAAACAAGAATCTTTTCATTTTCTTTGTCTAGACCATAGGCTAAAGCGGCAGCAGTTGGTTCGTTAACAATTCTGAGAACTTCTAAACCTGCAATCTTTCCAGCATCTTTTGTAGCCTGTCTTTGTGAGTCATTAAAATAAGCTGGAACTGTAATTACAGCCTGTGTAATTTTTTCACCAAGATATTTACCTGCATCATCTGCTAACTTTCTTAAAACTTGAGAACTTACCTCTTCAGGAGAAAATTGCTTATCCAAAATAGGACACTTTAATTTAACACTAGAACCTGCTTTTTCTACAGAATAACTAACCTCTTTAGATTCTTCATTAACCTCGTCGACTCTTCTACCAACAAAACGCTTTGCAGAATAAAAGGTGTTTTCAGGGTTCATAACAGCCTGTCTTTTTGCGATTTGTCCAACGAGCTGATCTTGATTTTTTGTGTATGCAACAACTGATGGAGTAGTTCTGAAACCCTCAGCATTTGCTATTACAGTAGGTTTACCACCCTCCATTACAGCGACACAACTATTAGTTGTTCCTAAATCGATTCCTACAACCTTACCCATGGGTAAATTTTCAATATTAGATATTCTCCATAATCGGTCATCGACGTCATTATTGTTACTTAGAGACGGGGTGTGGTTCCCGAACAGATCATTAACTTTAAGGAAAAATTCTTAACATGATTTCAAGTAAGACATCTTTTATAGCATTAATTGGCAATCCAGTAAGACATTCTTTGTCTCCAATTATGCAAAATGCTGCCTTTCAATATTTAGGCTTAGATTTAATTTATATTGCTATACCTTGTAAGGTTGAAGATTTAGAATTAGTTCTGAATTCTTTTAAAAAAATTAATTGCAAAGGCTTAAACATAACAATTCCACACAAAGAAAAAGTATTTGACCTTTGTAGTGAAATCTCTCCTATTGCTTACAAACTTAAAGCAATTAATACCATGAAATTAAATTCTGAAAAAGAATGGAGAGCAACAAATACCGATGTAGATGGATTTATTTATCCATTAAAAAAATTTAACTTAGCAAAGAAACAATCGATAGTTCTTGGTTCCGGAGGTGCAGCAAGATCTGTTATTCAAGGTTTAATAAATTTAAATTTTTCAACAATTTCAGTAGTTTCACGTAACAAATTCAAATTAGATGAATTAATAAAAAATTTTGAAAATCAAATTCAACTGCAGGGTTTATTAAATAGTGATAATCAAACCCAAAATTTAATTGAGGAAGCAGATTTAATTGTAAATACAACGCCAGTAGGGATGAAAACTAATAAATATGAAAATAATGTATTGCCATATGGCGAGGCTTTTTGGAAATCACTTAAATCGCAAACGATTGTTTACGATATAATATATAACCCTTCCCCAACCCCTTTATTGAAATTTAGTACCTCAAAAGGATGCATCACTATTAATGGTTTAGAAATGCTTATTGCTCAAGGAATGCAATCAATATCATTTTGGACAGATGGTTTAGAAGTGCCTTTTGATGTAATGAATGACTCACTAAAAAAATATCTTTAAAAAATTGATCCTTTTTTTAAGAAACTGCCCATCGTAATGTATCGTAAATAATGAACAGACGCTCATCACGTCATTATTATGAGCCAAAGACCTTGTCTGAACCTATGAATGATCAACAATCTTATTACGAAACGATGTACATTCTCCGCCCAGATATTGCGGAAGATGAAGTATCCGATCACATTGACAATTACAATAAACTTTTAAAAGAATCTGGCGGTACTATCCTTGATAGTCAAATGAGAGGTAAGAGAAGATTAGCTTATCCAATAGCAAAACATAGAGAAGGTATTTACGTTCAATTGAGTCATCAAGGTGATGGGCAACATGTTTTTAAAATTGAAAAAGCAATGAGACTTAGTGAAGATGTAATTAGATACATGACCGTCAAACAACAAGGTCCTTTACCAAGCCCAAGGCCTTCAAATAAGAATACATCTCAATCAGATAATAAAGATAATCCTGATGCAAATAAAGAATCTAAAGAAAAACAACTAGTAGCAATTGCTGATGCTCCAACTTCGGACAAAGTTAATACTGAAACCAAAGAAAATATAGAATCTTGAATATTAATCTTTTGATTTTGAATTTAACTCAGCCCATATCTTATTAGACATACCCCACATATAAATAAAACCTTCTGCTAAGGAATGATTAAAAACATCGTCTTTACTATAAGTTGCTAAATCCTCCCTATAAAGCGAATTATTTTCTGACATTCTTCCAACTACTATTGCGTTCCCCTTATACAATCTAATCTTTACTATTCCATTAACTGAAGTTTGAGTTGATGATATAAATGCATCTAAACTCTCTTTGAGAGGTCCAAACCAAAAACCTTGATAGACTAATTGACCCCATTTTTTTTCCACAATTCCCTTAAAATCCACAACATCTGGGTTTAATGTTATGCTTTCTAATTCCTTATGAGCTTTGATTAAAAGTAAGAGACCAGGTGTTTCGTAAATTTCTCGACTTTTGATTCCTACCACTCGATCTTCAATCATATCTATTCTTCCAAACCCATGCTCACCTGCAAGATCATTAACTTTTTTAATAAGCTCAACTGGGTTTAAAAATTCATTATTAATTCCAACTGGAAAACCATTTCTAAAAACAATTTCAATATCTTGAGGGTGGTTAGGTGAATTATCAATTGATGCGGTCATTTCAAAAATATCTTCAGGTGCTTCTTGCATTGGGTCTTCTAATATCCCGGCCTCAATACTCCGTCCAAGGAGATTAACATCAATTGAATATGGTGATTTTTTAGATACTGGTGCAGGAATACCAAATTTTTCTCCATATAATATTGCCTCTTCCCTACTCATATTCCACTCTCGTGCAGGAGTAATTATTTTCAAATCAGGTCCTAAGGCATTTATTGCTAGATCAAATCGAACTTGATCATTTCCTTTTCCAGTGCATCCATGAGCTACTGCATCAGCATTAATCTCTCTCGCAGTATTTACAAGATTTTCAGCAATTAAAGGCCTTGCAAGAGCTGTGGACAAGGGATATTTATCTAAATATAACGCATTTGCTCTAATAGCTGGAAAAGCGTATCTCTCAACAAAACTGTTAACTAAATCACCAACGATTGATTGAGATGCACCAGAATTTAAAGCTTTTTGCCTGATAAGTTCCAAATCTTCGCCTTGTCCAAGATCAGCCACATAAGTAACAACTTCTGTAATTCCATATTCATTCTTTAAATATGGAATACAAACGCTCGTATCAACACCACCAGAATAAGCTAGTACAACTTTTTTAATATGCTGCATTCAAATTTGCTCCATAAATTTAAATTTTTAACGTAATTAAGAATTTGAAAACTTATTAAAAACTATTATTATTGTAACTAAAAGAGCTGGACCAAAAACTAGTAATAAGAGAAGAAAGTTATTAATTAATAAAAGATCAGGATTTAAGTATCCAATAAGTTTTAATAAAGCCGACAATAACACTGAAATAAGCCAAATAAAAAAGAATTTTAAATTTCCTTTATTAAACAAAGTTTTTCGAATGCGTCTTTATGTATTATCTTATATGTAGAGCATTACCTTTAATGGATTCAAATAAACTAAAAATTAGATTAGACGATATTTCTGAAGTTAATCCAGCTTTAACTTGCTACCACAGAAATGACCCTGCCCCTGTTTTGCCATTAAGAGATGAACCCGATCTGCTCTCTTGGCTTGAAAATACAGGAAGGCTTGTAGCAGAAAAAGATGGAGAGTCACAAGAAATTAGCACAATAGAAGAAGAAGAGCTCTCAGCACTTATGGGAGAAAAAGAAGATTATAAAACTGAAGAAGATTCTTCAGAAGATGATTGGGAAGATTAAAAAGTTCAACTTTAAATCATTATTAGTACTAAATACTTTTTCATTAATAGTTACCTCCTGTATATTTAAAAATTTTATTTTTATTGGAGTTTATATACTATTTTTTTTTATTTCCTTATTCACAACAAAGAATGGTTTAAAAATTATCGAAAAATTAAATCTATTTCAAAATATTAGGGCTGAAGGTCCTGCTAATCACTTTAAAAAAAATGAAACCCCAACAATGGGTGGAATTTTTATGATAATCCCCTTTTTAATTTTTCTTTTGATAATAAATATAAATTCAGGTTCACAAAAATTATCCCTTTTATTACTGTCTATTTTTGGATTCTTTATTACAGGTTTTTTAGATGATTATTTAAGTATTAAAAACAAAGAAAATACAGGTTTAAAAACAAAAGAAAAATTTTTCATGCAAAGTATAATCTCAATAATTTTTATATTTTTTGCTTATGAAAAAGATTTAATTAATCCATTAATCACAGTCTCTGAATCTTGGGAAATAAATATGAATTATTTCATATTACCTATTTCATTTATTGTATTAGTTGGAATAAGTAATTCAGTAAATTTGACTGATGGACTTGATGGATTAGCAGCTGGATGTAGTGGAATTGTCTTTTATGGATTAGGTACAGAAATATTAATGAAAGAACAGCAAGAACTTATTGTTTTTAGTATTTTATGTTATTCAATGTCTGGAATATGTTTAGGATTTCTGAAATACAATAGTTATCCTGCAAAAATATTTATGGGCGATACAGGATCTTTAAGTATCGGTGCAATTTTAGGTTCTATAGCATTACTAACCAATAGCATTTTTACATTGTCTATTTTTTCTGGAATCTTCATTATTGAATCTTTATCAGTAATGGTTCAAGTAGGGTTTTTTAAAATTTCAAAAAAATTATTTAACAACGGAAAACGCATATTTTTAATGGCACCACTACACCATCATTTTGAACTTAAGGGAGTTAAGGAAAAAACAATAGTTGAAAATTTTTGGAAAATCAACATTTTACTTGTAATTTTAGGTATAGTTTTAAAAATCCTTCTTTAAAGAATTTATTATGAGTTTTTTTACATGGAAAGATAATGGCTTAACAAGTGACTGTTCAAGTCTTGATGCAATGGCATCGAGATTTGAAGAAACAGCTAATTTAATGAAAAAACTATCAAAAAAAGGGTTTAAACTAAAGAAAACACATAACAATCAACTAATACTTCACCCTGATCCTGAAGTATTTGATCAATGGGGTTTTATAAGTGAAGAACTTCCTTTTAAACAACTCTGTTTAATATCAGATGAAGAGTAATTGTTTAACCTTAAAAACTCTTCAGTAAGTATTGATAAATAATTCCGTACATGAGTGTTCCAGCTAAAATGCCTGTTAACTCCCTCCACTCCATTTCTGCTCCATAATTTCCACTGATGGTTACTAGAAATTCCTTTTTCAAGAACAACTTTTAACTTATTAATATCAGTAACATCTACTAGCAGTCCATTTTCACATTTTGAATGAATCTCTTTTGGTCCTCCATCATTAGTTGATATTATTGGTAATCCACAGGAAGAAGCTTCAAGAAGTGTTAAACCAAAAGGTTCTGTCAGAGCAGGATTAACAAATACCCCCCCTCTGCTGGCAGCCCATCGATATAAAGCAGGTATCTGACTTGGAAGATGCTTTTTTGGATAAGCTACCTTTCCATACAAATTATATTTATCAATCATTTCAAAAATGTTATGGAATACATCTTTTTGTTGAGGATCAAGTTTTGAAGTACTATCTCTACAACCCAAAATCAAAATTAAATTGGTTTTTCTTTTTAATTTTTCAGATTTTCCATATGCCTCAATCAAAGAAGGAATATTTTTTCTTCGCACAGCTCTAGAAATAGCCAATAATGGAGGTTTTGTAGAATCCTTCAAAAAAGGCTGCATCATATTGTCAATTTCAGCTGTCTCTGTTGTTGAGTGAACATGGTGAAACTTATTATGATCAACACCAGGCGGAATCACTTTAGCTTTGTTCGGTGAAAAAGAAGAATATTGGGAATATTGATAAACTGACTCTTGTTTAGTGCTTGTTACAACAATATCTGCAGACTTTAACACTTCTTCTTCTGCCTCAATTCTCCTACTTATCGAATAAAGCTTTTCTATTTGATCAGGTTTCAAACCAGTATCAAGCAATTTCCTCTTTTTTTCTCTTCCTAAGGAATGTCCTGTAAAAATAAGTGGGATGTCCAAGGCTTTACTTAGTTTAACGCCCACATATCCAGCATCTGCATAATGGGCATGAATAAAATTGGGCTTTTTATTTTTTTTATAGTAAGAGATAAGGCTTTCAATTAAATGATCTAAATAAGACCAAAGCAATTCCTTTTTTAGATATTTATTAGGTCCAAACTTAAATCTTAAAATTCTAGCTCCAGGTTCTACAAATTCTTCTTCTTGTGAATATTCATCAGATACTTTAGGGTCTTCGATTAAACGCGTGACTAAATCTACTTGATCAACTTCTGCAGTATTAGCCAAACTTTTAACTAATTCTAAAACGTATTGTGTCTGCCCTCCTGTATCTGCGTCCCTTCCTAATTCAAGATTTTTAGAGCGTATAAGACCATGTAAATGTAAATGTAAAAATTTAAACTTCATTCAGCAAGTCCTCAAACCTTTCTAATACAAATAAGCTGAATTTCTAGTTGAAATATTAAGAAAGCATTATGATTTTAAAATATTTAAGTTCATAAGTTTTATAAAAACCAGTTAGAGAACAAGTTTATACGACTTTAAAGAAAAACTTCTCCTGCTTAGAATATTGAAAATACAAAGAAATACAACAAAGAATTTTATTTGAGAACCTTTTTAAGATATTTTGCTGTGTGGCTTGTGGGATGTTTAGCTACATCCTCAGGGACACCCTCTACTATGATTTCACCGCCTTTATCACCGCCATCAGGTCCTAAATCAACAATCCAATCCGAACATCTAATGACATCTAAATTATGTTCAATAACAATTACCGAATTACCTTTATCTACTAAACGTTGTATCACATCCATTAATTTATGAACATCATAAAAACTTAAACCCGTAGTTGGTTCATCAATCAAATATAAAGTTTTTCCAGTAGCCCTTTTAGATAATTCAGTAGCCAATTTAACTCTTTGAGCTTCCCCTCCAGATAAGGTGGGAGCTGGTTGGCCTAATTTTACATATCCTAAGCCAACATCTACTAATGTAGATAATCTATCAGCTGCTTGAGGTATAGCAGAAAAAGTTTCTGCAGCTTGTTCAACAGTCATCTCTAAAACATCTGATATATTAAAACCTTTGTATTTAACTTGAAGAGTTTCCCTATTAAATCGAGCTCCTTTGCATACTTCACATTGGACATATACATCAGGTAAAAAATTCATTTCAATAATATTAACTCCCTGACCTTTACACGCTTCACATCTACCTCCTTTGACATTAAAACTAAACTGACCAGCCTGATAACCTCTTGCTTTGGCTTCCACAGTAGCTGTAAATATCTGCCTTATAGGATCAAAAGCACCTGTGTAGGTGGCAGGGTTTGATCTTGGTGTTCTCCCTATTGGAGATTGATCAATAACAATAACTTTATCAATTGCCTTTATACCCTTTAACTCTTCTACCCCTTGAGGAAAAGGAACTTTTAACCCTAGAGAATGACACAAGGCAGGGTGAAGTAATTCATTTATCAAAGTACTTTTCCCACTACCGCTAACACCTGTGACAGAAACTAATCTTCCTAGAGGAAATTCTACAGATATATTCTTTAAATTATTTTTAGAACAATTGTTTAAAATTAAACTTTTTTTAACAGATGATCTACGTTCTTTTGGAGTAGGGATCGACTTCCTACCACTAAGATAAGCCCCTGTTAATGACCTCTCTGATTTAAGAACATCTTGATATGATCCCTTAGCAATAATTTCTCCACCATAAACACCTGCTCCTGGACCAATATCTACTAAATAATCTGCCGCTTTCATAGTATCTTCGTCGTGTTCAACAACAACTAAAGTGTTTCCAAGGTCTCTTAAACTTTTTAATGTTTCTAGTAATCTGTCATTATCTCTCTGATGTAAACCAATACTTGGCTCATCTAATACATATAAAACACCAGTAAGGCCTGCACCTATCTGCGTAGCTAATCTAATACGCTGAGCTTCTCCGCCGGACAAAGTCATAGCTGGTCTATCTAAAGTTAAATAATCTAGACCAACATTAATTAAAAACTTTAAACGTAACCGAATCTCTTTAAGAACTAGTTCACCTATCTGCTTTTGTTTTTCTGATAAAGAGATATTTTCCTTCTTAGTTTTATCTAACCCCATTATGAGTTCGATATGAGTTAAGGTTTCAGATACGCTTATAGAAGTTAAGTCAGTAATATTGTACTTACCAATTTTAACAGCCAAAGCCTCAGGTCTTAATCTTTTTCCAGAGCAAGTCTTACAAGGGACCAATTCTAGGTATTTTTCTAATTTTTGTTTAACTGACTCTCCATTAGCTTCATTCAGTTGCCTTTCTAATATTGGTAAAATGCCTTCAAAAGGTCTTTCAAAACCACTAGAAGTTTTAAAACGACTATCAGCTTGGATTAATATTGGTTTATCTGATCCCAAAAGTAGAACTTTTTTTTGCAAATCACTTAAATCTTTCCAAGGAGTTTTTAATTCAAAACCGTACGCTTGTCCTACTGAATAAAGTAAAGAAAAGTAATAAGTATTATCTTTTTCACTCCAAGGCGCTATCGCAGCATATACAGGTAATGTTTTATCTGGTATGACTCTATCGGCGGTAAATTTTTTTAAATAACCAATCCCATGACAGTCTGGGCAGGCACCATATGGGCTGTTAAAGGAAAATAGTCTAGGAGAAAGTTCTTCAACAATAGATCCATGTACAGGACATGCATAATTTTCTGAGTAAAGTTTTTCTCTATCTAAATTAGGAGGTAAATTCTCTCCTTTTTTTGGAACAACTTCTACTATTGCCAAACCATCTCCTCTTTTGAGACAAGTTTGTAGAGAATCATTTAATCTTTCTTGTATACCTTCTCTTGCAATTAATCTATCAACAACAACCTCAATATTATGAATTTGATTTTTATCTAGTTCAATACTATCCGCAAGTTCTCTTACCTCGCCATTAATTCTTACCCTAGCGAAGCCCTCAGCAGCTAGTCCACTTATTAATTTTGTATGCGTTCCTTTCTTCCCTCTTACAACAGGAGCCAACAATTGATACCTAGTTCCTTCTGGCAATAGAAGAATTTGATCGACCATTTCATCAATTGTTTGAGGAGCAATTGGGATACCGCAGTGATGACAATGCGGCTCACCAGCACGACCAAACAATAATCTTAGATAATCTTGGATTTCTGTTACTGTTCCTACTGTTGAACGAGGATTGTGACTTGTAGATTTTTGATCAATTGAAATAGCAGGCGATAAGCCCTCAATATTGTCGACATCTGGTTTATCTACTTGACCTAAAAATTGCCTTGCGTATGCGGAAAGACTCTCAACATATCTTCTTTGTCCTTCAGCAAAAATAGTATCAAAGGCTAAAGAACTTTTACCGCTTCCACTTACACCAGTAAAAACTATAAATTTATTCCTAGGTAATGAAAGGTCAATATTTTTTAAATTATGTTGACGAGCCCCCCTAATATTTATTGAATTATCTTCTTCAAAACCTTTATTAACCATGTTGAAGTCAAATTATGATTAAGAAGATTTATTATAGTGTAATTTTTTATGTTTTACGCAGCTGCCTTTTCAAGAAGTCTTGAAGCGTAATCATTTGCTTCGTCTGAAACTCCACCAATAAGTTCGATCAATTCATTTTTTCTTTCTTTTTGAGTAGTTAATTTTGATATTGAAGTATAAGTTATTCCATTAATTACTTTTTTATTAACTTTGAAGTGCACTAATCCTCCAGCAGCTAAGAAAGGCTGATGTGTAATACAAATAACCTGTTGATCTTGAGAAATATCTTTTATTAACTCAACTAAAGAAAATAAAGATTTACCACTTAAACCGTTATCAATTTCATCCAAGAAAAAAGTATTTGCTTTTCTAGAAATACTAGATTTAATTGCCAATAGAAATCTCGACATTTCTCCACCAGAAATAACATTTGAAAGCGGAGCAAGCTTCTGATCAGGATTCGCCGAAAACAAAAAATTTATATTATCAATTCCATCGCCAGAGGGCATACATTCAGAAAATTGAATTGAAAAAATTGCGTTTTCTAATCCTAGATTTTTTAAAATAGAGGTTACTAAATCTTGTAAATGTTTTGCAATTTTTTTTCTTTCAGTAGATTGTATAAGAAATAAAGAATTTAAGTTAATTTGTAATTGTTTGATTTTATCTTCCATATTAAGAATCTCATTATCTTGATCTTCTTTTTGAAAATATGTTCTTAGTTGTTCTCGTTTTTCAATTAATTGAGGCAAATCCAATGAAAAAGTTCTCTCTAAATTTTTCAAAAAAAATAATCTTTTTTGTATTTCTGAAAGATTAGATTCATGATTTTCAATCTCCTGAATATATGAAGTTAAAGAAAAAATCAAATCTTCAACATCAATTTGTATATGTAATAACTTTTCCCTAAATTTTTGAATCTCTAAATCAAAATCAGCTGTTTTATTGAAATTTTTAATTGATTGATCTATCAAAGAAGAAACTGATGGTTCATGATGACTGGCATTGTTTAAATTATCTAAAGATAATCTAATTGAATTATTTATTTCGAGGTTATTTACAAATTTATTTTCTAGGGACTCTAATTCCAAAATTTCCTCACTGGATTTTAAGTTAGCTTCCTCTAAACTCTTCAACATTTGTTTAATTACTAAGTTATTTGCTTCATGTTTCCTAGAAGAGTCTATTTTTTCATTTACTAATTCTTTTAAAGCCTGAATTTGTTGCCACATATATCTTATCTTTGCATTGGTGTCTTTTAATACTTGCGAACATAAATCATCAATAATTAATCTTCTCTTATCCTGAGAATCAAAGATAAAAGTATCTGATTGACATGCAAAATCTATTAAAAACTGTCCAAGTTCTTTTAATACTTTTTTATTTATTGATAAATTATTAAGGCTATATTTAGATATGATTTTATTATTTTTTTTTAATGTTTTTCTCTTGATTCTAAGTTCTGACCAATTTGCTTCAAAACCATTACTTATTAACCAATTATTAATTTTTGAAGATGAAGAGAATTTTGCCTCGATAACGCAATAATCTTTTCCTGGACGGATCAAATGATTTGAGGTTATATTAGTTCCACCAAATAAAACATTTAAGGAATCTAAAATTAAAGATTTTCCAGAACCTGAATCTCCAGTAATGATATTCAAACCTTTTTCAAAATTAATTTCTATAATTTCTATTAAGGCTAAATTCTCTATCTTTAGATGTATTAACATGATAAATCTTCTATATAAAAAAATTAACTTCTTTTTAAAAAAAATAAAGGCTTTTAATATATAAAGTTATGAAAGAAGATTTTACTGATTTTATAGAAGTGTCTGGACTATTGAATTATGATCCGGAAACAATTTCTAAAATTTATAAAAAAAATCCGCAGAGACTTTTAAAAAGACTTTGGCAAACTCTCATTCCTATCTTTGCCTATATATTCTCCTTAGGGTGGGATAAATTAACTGGTAGATTAAAAAATAAAGAGCAAGCACGATTTAGAGCAAAGGAACTAACAAATTTATTAGTGGAATTAGGGCCAGCATTTGTAAAAGCAGGTCAAGCTTTATCCACAAGACCAGATATTATTCCAGTAATTCTGCTCGAAGAATTATCTGAATTACAGGATCAACTACCAGGCTTTGATGGAGATAAAGCTATGGACTTGATAGAGGAAGATTTAGGATCCAAAATAAATGAAATTTTTTTAGAAATCGAAAAAGACCCTATTTCTGCTGCCTCTTTAGGACAAGTGCACAAGGCTATATTACTTAATAAAGAAATTGTTGCAGTTAAAGTTCAAAGACCTGGATTAAGAGAACAAATAACTTTAGATCTCTACATAGTTAGAAATATTGCTTATTGGCTAAAAAATAATATTGGATTAATAAGAAGTGATCTCGTAGCTTTGATTGATGAGTTAGGCAAAAGAGTTTTTGAAGAAATGGATTATCTAAACGAGGCCGAAAATGCGGAAAAATTTAGAACTTTGCATAAACATAACAAAATGATTGCTGTACCAAAAATCTACAAAGAACTAACATCAAGAAGAGTCTTAACAATGGAATGGATCGACGGTACAAAGTTAACCAATTTAGAAAATGTAAAACAATTAGGTATTGATCCTGACAAAATGATCGATATAGGAGTTCAATGTAGTTTGGAACAGCTTTTAGAACATGGTTTTTTTCACGCTGATCCACACCCAGGCAATCTATTAGCATTAAAAGATGGCAGATTATGTTATCTAGATTTTGGAATGATGAGCGAAGTTTCAAGAGATTCTAGGTCTGGTCTAATACAAGCAGTTGTACATTTAGTAAATAAAAATTTCGATAAATTATCTCAAGATTTTGTTAAGTTAGGGTTTTTATCAAAAGAAGTTAATTTAGAGCCAATAGTTCCAGCATTTCAAGATGTTTTTATTACTGCTGTTGAACAAGGAGTGTCAAAGATGGATTTTAAAAGCGTCACAGACGATATGTCTGGTGTAATGTATAAATTTCCTTTCAGGTTACCTCCATATTACGCACTTATAATAAGGTCACTACTTACATTAGAAGGTATTGCTTTAAGTGTAGACCCAAACTTTAAAATATTAGGTGCTGCTTATCCGTATTTTGCAAGAAGATTAATGGAAGATCCTGATCCCCAATTAAGGGAAAGTTTAAAAGAGATGCTTTTTGATAATAAAAAATTTAAGTGGAAACGTCTAGAGGATTTACTCTCTAACGCTGCAAAACAAACAAATCTTGACTTAGAAAAACTTTTAGATGAAGTAATAAATCTTCTTTTTTCTCCTAAGGGAGGATTTCTTCGAGATGAAATAATTGAAGGCCTAACAAATCAAATAGATTCAATTAATCTAGAAATATTAAAGAATTTGAATAACTACCTTCCAAGCCCAATTAAATTAAAAATAAATAAGGAAAGTAACAATTTAAATGAGCTAATTATGTACGTAGAGCCACTAAGAAACTTTTTAAAGATTCTAGAAAAAGTCCCAGGATACTCCACTGATATTTTTCTTAAAAGAATTCCTCGACTTTTAAATGAGCCTTATACAAAAGAAATGGGTATGCAAATTGCAAAAAAAGTAACTGAAAAGGGAATGGTTAGACTTGTCAAAATTGCCGCAGGCACAAAAATCTAGAATGAAATTTGGTAGATTTTTAACAATTAAAACTTTTTTTATTTTAATAAGTTTTCAATTACTTTTTAATGTTTCAAATGCTAATGCTGCTGAAGAAATTAAAATCATATACAGCATCTTTTCTAGAACAATTAAAGTAGATTCATTAAAAAAATTTGCTGAAAAAGGTGATTCAACAAAAAAGTTACAAAGAATTTTAAATGCAACTGGTACTCCTAATAAAGAAGTAAGAACAATACTAAATAAAGATTTTGAAATCCCTATTACAATCGCAAGCAAATTAATATATTCAGAAATAGGAAATGTTTTTTTAACTAGACTTTCATTAATTATCCACCCGAACAGAGCAAAAGACGAAAGGACAGGTATGTTAGCCCTTAGAGCAAGTGTTATTCAAGGAATTAAAAAAGGAAATGGGAAAATAGACCTGATAAAATTTTTTGAGGGTTATCCAACTAAAACTGTTATTTTAGACGTCAACGCTTTGAGCAAAGTTATGAATAAAGTAGAATCAATTTCAGAATTATTAGACTTTTTTAAAAACTCTCCCCTGAAAAAAATTAAAACAAATTAAAGAGCTATTATGTTATTCAATAAAATCAGAAATAAATTAAATCTTTATTACAAAAAAAATAGATGGCCTGGTTTAATCGAAGCCTACAAACAATATCTTCCGGTTACGAATAAGACACCTATTATCTCTTTAAATGAAGGGAATACACCACTTATTCTTAGTCAAGCAATTAGCAATTTAATTGGAAATGGAACCAAAGTTTTTTTAAAATATGATGGTCTAAATCCAACAGGATCTTTTAAAGATCGTGGTATGACTATGGCAATAAGTAAAGCAAAAGAAGAAGGCCGTGAGGCAGTAATTTGTGCCAGCACGGGAAATACCTCTGCCGCAGCTGCAGCATATGCTTCAAGAGGAGGATTAAAACCTTATGTTTTAATTCCAGAAGGATTTGTTGCACAAGGAAAACTTGCACAAGCTTTAATGTATGGAGCTGAAATAATATCGATCAATGGAAACTTTGATAAAGCCCTTGAAATTGTTAGAGATTTGTCAGCAAAACATCCAATAGAACTTGTAAATTCTGTTAATCCGTATCGAATACAAGGGCAAAAAACAGCAGCTTTTGAAATTGTTGACGATTTAGGTATTGCACCTGATTGGCTTTGTATTCCTATGGGAAATGCAGGAAATATAACTGCTTACTGGCTGGGGTTCAAGGAATATTCAAAAATGAATAGAAATTTAAAATTACCAATTATGATGGGTTTTCAATCTGAAGGCTCAGCTCCACTCGTTAAAAATATAATAGTAAAAAATCCAGAAACAATTGCAACTGCAATAAGAATTGGAAATCCTGTTAATAGAGAAAAAGCAAAAAATGTAAAAAAAGAGAGTAAAGGAGACTTTCAGTCAGTTACAGATGAAGAAATAATCAACGCTTATAAAATCTTGGCAAAAGAAGGTGTTTTTTGTGAACCTGCCAGTGCAGCATCAGTTGCTGGATTAATTAAAAATAAAAATAGAATTCAAAAAGAATCCACTATTGTTTGCGTTCTTACTGGTAATGGATTAAAAGATCCTGATTGCGCTATTAAAAATAATGATGCTGTTTTTAGGAAAAATATTGAACCTTCATTAACAAACATAACCAAAATATTAGGATATTAAATAGACAAAGAAATTAGTGTCTGTGGAAATCAATTAAAATTAAAGTTTGATTGTTGAAAAACAAATAAGAAGTAATCCAATATGTTGAAAGTTTTTTTGTTTATTTGAAAGATTTAAATTTATTCAACAAGTAAAGATTTTTTTCCACATACTTAAATGATCCAAATAATAAGTAAATAATAATCTAAATTAAATTTTCCACAGTTTCCACAATAACTACTACTACTAAATTTTTATTTTTTTAAGTATTTATTTAGAAAGAAAAAGTAATAAATCAACTTATTGAATTTAATTAACGAAAAAAGTATATTGTATAAAAGTTCCAAATTCTGATGGAAATTATTTGTAATCAAAATGATTTTAATAATGCTATACAATTAGTAAGCAAAGCAGTTGCATCAAGACCAACTCATCCAATTCTTGCCAATATACTTTTAACAGCTGATCAAAGCACTGATAAAATTAGCTTAACAGGATTCGACCTTAATTTAGGAATTCAAACTTCTTTTGATGGAACGGTTAAAAATAGTGGAGCTATTACTATACCTTCAAAACTTTTATCTGAAATAGTAAATAAATTACCTCATGAAACTCCAATTTCTTTAAAAGTAGATGAGACCTCAGATAATATTTTAATAAAAAGTGATAGAGGATTATTTAACCTAAAAGGCATACCATCTGATGAATATCCTAATTTGCCATTTGTTGAAAGTGGAACCTCGTTAACTATTGATCCTAGTGCTTTTTTAAAAGCTTTGAAATCTACCATTTTTGCTAGTAGTAATGATGAATCAAAGCAATTACTTACAGGTGTTAACTTTACTTTTAAAAAAAATTATTTAGAGTCAGCCTCTACAGATGGGCATAGATTGGCAGTTGCATTGATTGGTAAGGAAAAACATATAGAAAATACAGATAACTTACCTATAAATGAAAGTGATTTGTCAGTAACTATTCCAACTAGATCATTGAGAGAAATTGAAAAATTAGTATCTTTAAGAAGCTCAGAAAATGCAATAAAATTATTTTATGACAAGGGTCAGGTTGTTTTTATTTCTTCAAATCAAATAATTACAACAAGAACCCTTGAAGGTAATTATCCAAATTATTCACAATTAATACCTGATACTTTTTCTAAGATTTTTAATTTTAATACTCAAAAATTAATTGATGCATTAGAAAGAATTGCTGTTTTAGCTGATCAGCAGAGTAGCGTTGTTAAGATTAAATTAGATAATACAGATTTAGCTTCAATAAGTGCAGATGCGCAAGATATAGGAAACGCTAATGAATTAATTCCTGTTTCAAATTCTGCAGAAAATTTTGATATTGCATTTAACGTTAGATATCTTTTAGAAGGTTTAAAAGTTATTGCTTCTGATAATGTTCTCTTGAAGTGTAATCTCGCAACTACCCCAGCTATCTTAGTGCCTGAAGATAATTTTAATTCTTTTACATATTTAGTCATGCCTGTTCAGGTTCGTACTTAACTTGAAATTACCTAAAGAAATATTATTAAGTGACTTACTAAATTTTAGTGTTAAGGGTAATAAGGTTCTTAACTATGGAAAAGGTGAAAATGTTTGGATGCATCCTCCGGTTCATAGAATTTTAGGATGGTACTCTCGTCCTTCAAATTTTGATTTAAAACGAAATGTTTGGCGCTTAAATCAAATTAGACAAATCATAGATAATGAAGTTTATGTCAAAGGAGATCCAGCTATTTCTGATTTAGCAACTTTAAATAGATTTCCAACTTTAATAGAAGCTAATTTGATAAATATAAATGGTTTAAAAATTGGTTTTATTGCAGATTTTTTATTTAATTTGAAAACGGGCGACATTAAATATTATTTAGTTTCTCGATCAAATCCTAAGATTCCAGGTTCTAGTAGATGGCAATTAAATATTGACAATATTAATGATCAACAACCAGGTTTGGTATTTTGTGACAAAAATTCTTTAGATGATTTATCTTTAATAAAATCAAGTATAAAAAATGAATTCATACAAAAAGGAAAAAAAATATTTAATAGATTTGATGATATGAAAAACATAGCTTCTAATAGATTTGAGGATTGGCTTGAAGAAGATGAAGATATTAACCAAAACTTAGATTTTAAACAAAAAAGTTTTTATAATAATGACAGAGCATCTATACCGTTTAGTGAAAAAAAAGAAGATGACCCTTGGATATAAATAATGATAAATCCAGAAAATAATGATCTATATGATCTTAATGAAGCACTGCAAGTTGAAAATTTAACACTTAATGATTACGAAGAAATTTGCAAAAGATTAAAGAGAAAACCTAACAGAACGGAATTAGGCATGTTTGGCGTTATGTGGTCCGAACATTGTTGTTATAGAAATTCAAAACCTCTGCTATCCAAGTTTCCCACTAAAGGTAAAAATGTTTTAGTTGGACCTGGAGAAAATGCTGGTGTTATTGATGTCGGAAATAATCAAAAACTTGTTTTTAAAATAGAAAGTCATAATCATCCTTCTGCTATTGAACCTTTTCAAGGCGCAGCAACAGGGGTAGGAGGAATTTTAAGAGATATATTTACAATGGGTGCAAGGCCAATTGCAGTCTTGAATTCATTGAGATTCGGCAACCTTGATAAATCATCAAATGTTGATCTACTACGAGGGGTTGTATCCGGTATTGCACATTATGGAAATTGCGTAGGTGTTCCGACTGTTGGAGGTGAAATTGATTTCGATGATAGTTACTCTGGAAATCCTCTAGTGAATGTTATGGCTTTAGGACTTTTAGAGACAGAGGAAATCGTTTGTTCTGGAGCTAAAAATGTAGGATCACCAGTGTTATACGTTGGTAATACAACCGGCAGAGATGGTGTCGGTGGTGCTAGTTTTGCTAGTTCAGAATTAACTTCAACTTCATTGGATGATAGACCTGCAGTTCAGGTAGGTGATCCATTTGTTGAAAAAAGTCTTATTGAAGCTTGTTTGGATGCTTTCAAGACAGGGGATGTAATTGCAGCTCAAGATATGGGTGCTGCAGGTTTAACATGCAGTAGCGCAGAAATGGCCGCAAATGGAAATTTAGGGATATCTATTGATTTAGATTTGGTTCCTTCTAGAGAAGATGATATGTCTTCATATCAATATTTATTATCTGAATCGCAAGAAAGAATGTTGTTTGTCGTTAAAGAAAAAAAAATTAATGATCTTATTGAAAAATTCAATAAATGGGGATTATATGCCAGTGTTATTGGTGAAGTGATAGGAACTAATGAGGTAATTATTTCTCATAAAGGTAAAATTGTGGCCCAAATACCTACTTCTGCATTGTCTGATGATACCCCTGTAAATTTTCACAATGTGATTAATAATCCACCCGATGATCTTCTAAATAAATGGGAATGGAAAGAAAATAATTTACCAGAAATTCATGAGCAAAAAATATTTTCATTGAGGGAAAATAAGAATTTTTCTTTTTCAGAAATTATTTTAAAACTACTCTCTAATCCATCAATAGCTTCTAAACGATGGATTTATAAACAATATGACTCTCAAGTTCAGACAAATACAGTTTTTAAACCTGGAAAATCAGATGCAGCCGTTGTAAGACTAAGAGAACAAAATAAAAAAAATAAAAGTAAAGTTTTTTCTGGTGTCGCAGCTTCAGTTGATTGCAATAGTAGATGGGTTGCGCTTGATCCTTTTAGAGGATCTATAGCTGCCGTTGCAGAGTCCGCTAGAAACGTTAGTTGTGTTGGTGCTGAACCAGTAGCAATTACAAACAATTTAAATTTTTCTTCTCCTGAGAATGAAATAGGATATTGGCAACTATCATCTTCATGTAATGGAATTGCTGAAGCCTGTAAAGCTTTAGAAACTCCTGTTACAGGAGGTAATGTATCTTTATATAATGAATCTAAAAATAAAGATAATCTAATTGCTCCTATCAATCCTACTCCTGTTATTGGAATGGTTGGAAAGATTGATAATGTCGAAAAAGCTATAAGTAGTGAATGGAAAAATATTGAAGATCAAATCTGGTTAATTGGTTCTTCCAAATCAGAAATAAAAATTGCAGCTAGTTCTTATCTGGAATATTTTCATGGAGAAATTACAGGTCGGCCCCCAAAAATAGATTTGTTGGATGAAAAGTTTTGCCAGAGTTTTTTAAGAAATGCGATTTTAAACAGTTTTGTAGTTTCTTCTCACGATATAAGCGACGGAGGTTTAGCTATAGCTTTAGCAGAGTCTTGTATTTTGTCCGCAAGGGGTGCAACTATAGAATTAGAGAAAGATTTAAATAGAGTTGATAATTTATTATTTGCCGAAGGGGGGTCAAGAATTATTTTTTCAATTAGTAAAATGAAACAAAATGAATGGTTGAATTATTTAAAACAAAATCAAATAAATTTCCCATCAAGTGTTTATGTAAAAAAAATAGGATACGTATCTAGTGACATGCTGAAGATAAAAATCAACGAAAAAAATATTTGCAATATTAGGGTTGAGGAATTAACCGAAAAATTTAATAATAGTATTTCAGATTACTTTTAAATATGAAAAACATTTCTCAACTATTAATTATTTTAAGATACTAAGCTATGTGCGGAATAGTTGGAATCGTTTCTTCAAATGATGTAAATCAACAAATTTACGATAGTCTTTTGCTTTTGCAGCATAGAGGTCAAGACTCAACAGGCATAGCAACAATGGAAAATACTGTTTTTCATATACATAAGGTTAAAGGTCAGGTTAATACTGCTTATAGAACTAGAGATATGAGGAATTTAATTGGCAAAATTGGATTGGGTCATGTTAGGTATGCAACAAAGGGATCAGCAGAAAGTGTAGAAGAAGCACAACCTTTTTATGTTAATGCTCCCTATGGAATTGTTTTGATACATAATGGAAATTTGACTAATACAAGAGATTTAGAAAAACAGTTATTTAATGTCGACAAGCGTCATACAAATTCTTCAAGTGATACTGAAATGTTGTTAAATGTATTTGCGACAGAATTACAAGAACAAATTAATAATCAAGAATTAGAACCTGATATTATTTTTAATGCGGTTAAATCTTTACATAAAAGAATTCAGGGGTCATATGCTTCAATTGCGTTGATTTCAGGACATGGTTTATTAGCATTTAGAGATCCTTTTGGTATTAGGCCTTTAGTCATAGGGAAAAGACTTTCATTAACCACAAAAAAAGAAGAATGGATGGTTGCAAGCGAATCTTTAGTACTTGAGAATAATGATTATGAAGTAGTGAGAGATGTAGATCCAGGAGAAGCTGTTTTTATAAATCTTGATGGGGAGTTTTTCTCTAAGCAATGTTCTGAAAATCCAATGTTATTTCCCTGTGCTTTTGAATATGTTTATCTAGCTAGGCCAGATTCAATTATGAATGGAATTTCAGTTTATAAAGCGCGTTTAAAGATGGGAGATTACTTAGCAGAAACAATAAAAGAAACAATCAATTCTGGAGATATTGATGTGGTTATGCCTATTCCTGATTCTTCTCGACCCGCGGCAATGCAAGTTGCAAGACAGTTAGGGATAGAATATAGGGAAGGTTTTTTTAAAAATCGATATGTTGGCAGAACATTCATAATGCCTGGTCAACAGAAACGTAAGAAATCTGTAAGGCAAAAATTAAATGCCATGAGTGCAGAGTTTAAAAATAAAAATGTATTAATTGTTGATGACTCGATAGTAAGAGGTACTACTTCAAAAGAAATTGTCCAGATGGCTAAAGATGCAGGAGCAAATAAAGTTTTTTTTACATCCGCAGCTCCTCCTGTTCGTTATCCTCACGTTTATGGAATTAATATGCCTAATAGAGATGAATTAATAGCTCATAATAGGACAATAAGTGAAATCGCTGATAAACTTGAAATTGATAACCTTGTTTATCAAAGTGTTGAAAATTTGCGTAAATCTATAATAAGTGATTCTCCTATCCAAAATTTGGAGATGAGTTGCTTTACTGGTTCTTATGTAACAGGAACAGTAAATCAAGAATACTTAAATTGGGTTGAAAATGAGTACCAATCTTAGTCGAGAAGGTTTTTGAGTCGAAAACAATTTTCAAGATGTTCACCCTTCTCTAACTTTAAAAAGTCAATTAAAAAATTGGTTTTATTAGATTTGAAATTTAATTTATCAAAGTTAAACCTAGCAGATTTATTTTTATTAGTTTCAATATCAAGGCAATGGTTGCTTGGTAAAACTTTTAGGAAGTAATCGTTTTTAAGCTGGGTTCTTTCATTTAGGTACCCTAAACTGTATTCACTCGCGAAATAAATTTCTTTTGCATTTATGCAAAAGACTTTCCCTTGTTTAGAAACTAAATAAATATTTTCTCCATTTTGATATGGGCAACAAGAAACAATCATTTCAGTTGGCAAAAGTTTTATAAGCATTAATCCCTGAGATTGTTTAGTAGTAGGAATTAAAGATTTATCAGATAAGTCAAATTTAAATATTCTTCCTATTGAAGTTAATATTATTAAATGTTTTTCTTCATTAAAAATAAATGAATCAATTGTTTTTATATTATTTTTTAATTTTACTATTGCGAAGGATCTATTACTTTTAATCATATCCTTATCAAATAAAACTTTTTTAAATCTTCCATCAGAATTTAAGATACATAAATAGTTTTTAATTCCTTTTTTAATTGAATGGAAATTTATTATTTCATTTGGGTCAATATTTCCAAGGCATTTATTATCTAATTTATAGTCATTATTAATATTCGACTCCCAATCTATGTGAAAAACTTTTCCGGTATAAGTGATACCAATCAATTTTAAATTTCTATCAATATTACATATAAATTTTTGAATATTTTTATTATCTATAATTTTATTAACTTCTTCAAATGATTTTTTATAATTATTGAAAACTATTTTCCTTAAATACATTCTATTGTCAATATTTAACTTGGTTTTTTTATTTATAAATTCTTCTAATATTTGATTATTAATTGTTTCTAATTCTTCATTTTGATCTATATTTTTAAGAAGTTTGGTTTTTCTTTTGACACTATAATTTTTCTTTAAAAATAATAATTCATCTATTAGCAATTCTAGTAATAATTTTCTTTCGTTTAGTAATTTTTGAAGATAATTATTTTTTTCTTGCAAATTCTTTATATCATCAGCTATTTGATTTCTTTCTAGATTTGTTAATTTTTTTAGGGGCATATCTAAAACAGAATTTGCTTGTTTTTCACTTATAAAAAAATTATCAATTAATTTTGATTTGGCTTCTGTAGAATTTTCTGAATTTTCAATAATTTCGATAACTTTTTTAATATCTTTTGTTGCCTTAGATAAACCTTCTAATATTTGAAGTTTTTCAAGTGTGTTTTTTAGAAAATAGTTAGTTCTTTTTCTAATTGTTTCTTCTCGAAACTCAAGAAAAAAGTTGAGATATTGCCTTAAGTTTAATTGGACAGGCTTGCCTTTAATTAAAGCTAAAAATATTGCACCAAAATTGGTTTGGAGAGTTGTTTTTTTATATAAATTAGAAATTATAAGTTCAGGATTAGAGTCTTTTTTTAGTTCAATTACAATTCTCATTCCATCTCTATCGCTTTCATCCCTGATATCAGAGATCCCATTGATTTTGCTTGTATTAACTAGTTCCGCTAATTTTTCAATCCATCCAGCTTTGCTTATTTGATAAGGAAGTTCAGTGATAATTAATGCATTTTTTTTATGCTTACCTTTGCCTAAATTTATTTCTTCAGTATTTATGACTCCCCGAATCGTAATAGATCCTTTTCCTGTTTCATAGAGTTCTTCTATTGCTCTACTATGAATCAATTCTCCGCCTGTAGGAAAATCTGGTCCCTTAATAATATTAGAAAGTTTTTTATTGCTTATATCTTTATTTTTTACTACTGCTATCAAACCATCTACAATTTCTCCGAGGTTGTGAGGGGGAATGTTTGTTGCCATTCCAACAGCAATTCCTGATGATCCGTTTAATAATAAAAATGGAAGTTGGGCAGGAAGAATATCTGGTTCTTTTTGTGAGCCATCAAAATTATTTGAGAAATTTACTGTTTCTGATCCAATCTCTTCAAGAAATCCTTTGTGAGCTATCGGGGCTAATCTGGTCTCAGTGTATCTCATTGCTGCGGGTGGATCATTATCTACAGAACCAAAATTCCCATGACCATCTAGAGTAGGATATTTAGTCGAAAAATTTTGTACTAGCCTCACTAATGCGTCATATACTGCTTGATCTCCATGAGGGTGGTACTTTCCAAGGACATCTCCAACAACCCTCGCACACTTTCTGAATGGCTTGTCTGGCGTTAAACCTAATTCATACATTGCAAATAGGATTCTTCTTTGGACAGGCTTAAGTCCGTCTCTCGCATCAGGAAGAGCACGACCAACTATTACACTCATCGCATATTCCAAATAGGAACGTTGCATTTCTTCTTGGAGAGAGATAGAAGTAAATTTTTTCTTATCCATCAGAAAGCAAAATTAAATATGTTTTTATTTACTAAATTAAGACTAATAGGTAAACAAATATTTACCAGTATTGAAAATTAAGAAGAGGCAAGTATTTTAGATTTTGCCAATATTACGTCTGTTTGTAGTTGATCATTTTGTAATAGGATTTTTGTTGAAGTTTGCAATTTCTCTCCCCATAACTGTTCTTTTCTGAAATCATCTTTAACATAGTTAGGATCTTTAATTAAAGCTTTTTTTGCAAGTTTAAGTGCTAATTCAATATCTTTATTCCTCAAACACGAAGCAAGTGCTAGTAATGTTTCTGCATTCTCATCAATTGATAATGCTTTTTCAAAAAATTTAATTGATAAATTTATGTTGTTTTTTTCGAAATAAGCTAAACCTTGATTATTGATTGCTTGCCAGAAATCAGGCTTAATTTTTACAGATTTATCAAATATTTTGATGGCTTCCGAGTAATTTTTTTCCATCAAAAAAATATTTCCTAATTGAAAAATAGCTTTATGATTATTTGGATCAATCTTTAATCCAGTTTCTAAAGCAATCTTTGCATTTTTAATTTGTGAAGTTTGAAGATAAATATTACTTTTAGCAAAGTAAATATCACTAATTTCTGAATTGATTTTTTCTGCTTTTCTTAGAGAGTTTATGGCGTTTTTGTATTGTTTATTTGCTACTTGAGTTTCAGACAAAATTAACCATAGTTTGACATCTGTTGAATTTATTTTTACAGCTAATTTTGCTAAGTTAAGGCTGTCTTTATATTGTCCAAAATATAGAAGTTGATATGCATTTTTGCCTATAGATAAACTCTCTTTTTGTAAATTTTTTATTGATGGGAAATAATAATATGGAATTATTGCATGAACTTTTTCTACCGTAAAAAAGTAAAAACCGACTAAACAAAAACATACTATCTTTTTTAAAAAATTTTTCATTTTTTTATTTCTTATTCTTTAAACTTGCTTCAATGTTCCTTTTCCACATCCATGGTTTAATTCTTTTTAATGTGGTTCTTTTAAGATTTTCTTCCCAAGTTTTATCATCCCATTTTAAAGAATCAATATTAAGATTTTTAATCCATTCTTTTGGTGTAGTCTCAGATGTATTGTTGTGAGGCACTGATTTATTCCATGGGCATACATCTTGGCATATATCACATCCTGCAACCCATCCATTTAAATTTTCTTCTATTTTTTTTGGAATAGTTTTTTCTCTACTTTCTATTGTGTGATAAGCAATGCATAGGTCTGATTGTATGACAAAGGGTTCTACTATTGCCTTTGTTGGGCAATGTTCAATGCAAATTTCACATTTTCCGCAAAGTGATTGATGAGGATTATCAGGTATTAAATCTTTTGTAAGGATCATAAAACCTAAAGTAAACCATGAACCATTGTTTTTGCTTATCAAATTACTATTTTTACCTATCCAACCAAGACCTGATTCTTCAGCCCATGCTTTTTCAAGAAGAGGGGACGTATCAACACAAATTTTCCATTTGCAATCTGGAATTTCTTGGTTAATCCATTTCCCAATATTTTTTAATTTTTTATAAATTACTTTATGGTAATCTTCTCCTTGACTAAATTTACCTACTTTGAAGAAGTTGTTGTTGTTGTTTTTGTTGTGCGAACTAATGTAAGTAAATGCAACACATAGAACACTTTTTGCACCCTTAAGAAGTGAGCTTATGTTTTTCCTTCTTTCTGCTTCCATCCATTTCATTTCAGCATGGTGGTTATTTGATAACCATCTCTCTAATGCTTTAGTTCTTAACTTTATTCGCGAACTGCCTGGTATTGCAGCTATTCCAGCCATTGCAAAACCTTCTAAAATAGCTTTTCCCTTCAATTTTTTACTTATTTCCTTCTTGTTTTCAACGGTATAGATCATTTCTTTATTATGTACATGATTTCTCGTAAAAGTTATTTTGGAGAAGAAACTAATAAATAATTTAAATTTATTAAAAGAAAATATATCCTAACTAAGTAAAAACAGTTAAATTATTAGTAAAGTTAATATAGTTAAAAACGTTATTTTGGTTGAATCTAATCAAAATCAAGATTCGAACCTAGGATCTAGGCTCCAACAGGATCTAAAAAATGATCTTATAGCAGGATTATTGGTTGTAATACCTTTAGCAACAACTATATGGTTATCATCATTAGTTAGTAAATTTGTTTTAACATTAGTTACTTCTGTTCCTAAGCAATTAAATCCTTTTATTAATTTAAATCCTTTATTACAAGATTTGATAAACCTGACTTTGGGTTTAACTGTTCCCTTACTAGCCATCTTACTCATAGGCTTAATGGCGAGAAACTTTGTAGGCAGATGGTTGTTAGAATTTGGAGAGGGTACTTTATCAAAAATTCCCGTAGCTGGGGCAGTTTATAAAACTCTTAAACAATTACTCGAAACTTTCTTAAGTAATAAATCCAATCGATTTAGAAGAGTAGTTTTAGTTGAATATCCACGCGAGGGACTATATAGCGTGGGTTTCGTAACTGGAGATGTTGGCCCCTCTTTGCAGCAAGAATTGGAAGAAAAGTTACTAAGTGTTTTTATCCCTACAGCACCAAACCCAACTACTGGGTGGTATACCTTAGTTCCTGAGTCTTCTGTAAAGGAGTTGAATATTTCTGTTGAAGATGCTTTTAAAACAATAATTTCAGCTGGGATAGTTAATCCAGATGAGAAAAATAACACTACAAATCCAACCTTTTCAAAATTATTTTCTCAATTACGTGCTTCTTCTAATACTTCTTCTTAATTGATGCATAATAATAGAACCCTATCTAGAGAATTATCTTTACTTTCTATTGGCTTAATAAAAGATAAAGGTGACTTGAAATTAAATAAATTTCAGATAGAAGAAATTGTTGAATCTGCTCTGGAGGTTCTAATAAATCATTGCAGAGATGAATTAGATAATTGTGAATCAGAGTTGGAAAATGCTTCACAAAAAATATTAGAAAGTGAATTGCAAGAAGGGGTTGATTCCTCTTTCTCGAACGTTAGAGAAGAGTTAAAACAATCTCTAAATAAAATTGAAACAGTAATGAATACACTTTCAGTAACTTTAGATTTTCCAATCTTGATAGTTTCAAGTGGTCAAATCGATATTAGAGAGGATGTTAATCAAAGGATTAGTAAAATCATAAATAATCTTTCAAACATTGATTCTGTTATTGATCAAGCAATGGATGGTTGGAGATTAAAAAGATTACCTAGGGTTGACCGGGATATTTTGCGTTTAGCCTATGTAGATATTAATTTCTTGGGTACACCTATTGCGGTCGCTTGTGATGAGGCTGTTAATTTAGCTAATAAATATAGCGATATGCAAGGACGAAAATTTATTAATGGAGTTTTAAGGAGATTACAAACAGTAAAATTGCAATGATTATTTGATATAAATAAATAGTATTTTAAAATTCAAAAAATACGACTCACTTATATCAATGACAAAAACTGATTCTGATAATTCTCGAGAATGGGCAGCACAGGCTTATGCCCTGTTAAAAAAGCGTCAAGAAGAGCAAAAACAAGAATTACAGAAACAAGAAGAGCAAAAACAAGAATTACAGAAACAAGAAGAGCAAAAACAAGGTTTAACTAATATCACAAGGACAGAAAATCCCCCTGAACAGACTAAAACTATTGTTGAACCAGAATTAGGAGAATTTGATGACAACTTCACTTGGTCAGCAATGGTTTTGGCGGCTCAAGGGAAAAACATAAATCAAATATCGATAGATGAAATTAATTGGTTAACCAAATTAAGAAGAGGATTAGAAGAAACACGCAAGGGATTTGTTACTGAATTATTGGATAAATTGGGAGATGATCCACTTACGCCTGAATCTCTTGATGATTTAGAAACTCTTTTAATAAGAGCTGATGTTGGGATTGGTTCAACTGATAAAGTTATAAGCTCTCTCAGAAAAAAATTAAATGAAGAAGTCGTTGGGGGAGAAGCAGGAATAAAATTCTTAAAAAATCAATTAAAAATAATTATCGATAAGCCAATAAAAAATTCTGGAACTGATCTTTTAGTACCACAAAAGGGTAAGTTAAATGTTTGGTTACTAGTAGGAGTTAATGGTGTTGGTAAGACAACTACTTTAGGGAAATTAGCATATTTGTCTTCAAGAAGTAATTATAAAACCTTGATAGCTGCAGCTGATACTTTTAGAGCTGCTGCTGTAGAACAATTAAAAGTATGGGGTGAGAGGAGTAATGTTGATGTTATATCTAATCAATCAAAAAATGCTGATCCGGCTGCTGTAGTTTTTGATGCAATTAATTCTGCAAAAAAAAGAAATGTTGATTTGTTACTTGTTGATACAGCAGGTAGATTGCAAACAAAAAATAATTTAATGGATGAACTAGCAAAAATAAAAAAAATTATTGATAAGAAGGTTCCAGATGCAAATGTCGAATCATTACTAGTTTTAGATGCTAGTCAAGGTCAAAATGGCTTAAAACAAGCAAAAAGTTTTGCTAAATCAGCAAATTTAAGTGGTGCAATTATTACTAAATTAGATGGAACTTCGAGGGGCGGAGTCTCTTTAGCTGTCTCAGATGAAGTTAATTTACCTATTAGATTTATTGGGGCTGGAGAGGGTATAAAAGATTTAAGGCCTTTTAATAGCTATGAATTTGTTGAGGCTATGCTTGCAGATAAATAAATATTTAATTAAATTTTTTTAAAAACTAAAATTTAATGTTAAAACTTATTTATCTATTAAATTTGTTGTGAAAAATAATCAAAAAGAAAAATTATTTTCAAACAAATTTATTCAAAAATATTTAGAAAACCAATCTACAGTATCTAAAAAAAACCAATACAAATTTGCTGAAATTGCCCCCTCTTTGGCATATTATTTGAAGTCTTTTTCCAACATAAATAAATTTCTAGATTATATATGCTTAATTTTTAAACATATTTTTAATGAAAAAATAATTTTAATTATTCCTTTAAATTATGAGGGAGAAATATGGTATGACAACATAAACATTTCTGCGAGTAATCAATATTTAAATATTAAAGAAAAAATAAATACTTTTTTTAATAATTTTAATTTTTCAAAAAGTTTTAAAACAAAAGAGATTTTGATGTTTGAAAAATCTCTAAAAAATAATTTTAAAGAATACACAATTGAAACAGAAAAAATTTTATCCAGAGGTAAGTGCAGAGGATTTATTTATATTTTTAGCAACGATATATCTAGTCAACCAATTACTGAGGATAGTAATTTTAACTTTATCCTTAATAATCTTGCCGTAGGCTTAGAAAATTACTGTTTAATTAAAACAAAGAAAAAACATGAGAACGTAGATAGAGAAATTGCGACAGGAGCTGAGATCCAATCTCAATTACTCCCAGATTATTGCCCAACAATTTATGGCATAGACCTCGCAGCACATTGCAGACCTGCACTCCAGTTAGGAGGTGATTACTATGATTTTATGTGTTTAAAGACGAATATTTCAGATAAAAGAAAAGAAAAATCTAGATGGGCATTAGTTGTTGGTGATGTCATGGGTAAAGGGATTCCGGCAGGTCTTCTTATGTCTATGCTTAGAGGCATGTTACGTGCAGAGGTTCTTACTGGTTTGCCTCCCGATAGGATTTTGCATGATTTGAATCAATTAGCCATAAATGATTTAGATCAATCACATAGATTTGTGACATTGTTTTATTCAGATTATGATCCTAGAACTAGAAAAATGAGATTTGCAAATGCAGCGCATAATCCCCCTTTACTTTGGAAAAATTCAGATCAGAAAATCATAAAATTAGATGCAGAGGGATTTGTGCTCGGACTACAAAAAGATGCTGAATATCATTGTGGTGCAATCAAGTTAAATAAAAATGATCTAGTGCTCTATTACACTGATGGAGTAATAGATACTACAAATTCCACAGGTGATAGGTTTGATGAAGAAAGATTAATTAAAACTCTTACAAAATTATGTAAACAGTCCCATACATCACAAGAAATTTTAAATAAAATTTTCAAAAAATTAGATGATTTCACTGGACAAAATAGACATTTGGAAGATGATGCATCTATTGTTATTTTTCAATTGAAATAGATTTTTTTGTCACTTATATAAAAAAATGCTTTATTAGAGATATCTAACGTTAATTATTTATATGGCAAAAGTTTGGAGTAAAAGATTTGATAATACACTTAATCCTTTCATTGAAAAGTTCAATGCTTCAATTGATTTTGATAAAAAACTTATTTTGGAAGATTTAGATTGCTCAATTGCTCATGCAAAAATGCTTGGTAAAACTCAAGTTTTAACCTCTTCAGAAACTTCATCAATTATAGATGGTTTAGAGACAATAAAAGTTGAGTACTTGGAGGGTAAATTTTCTCCGAGTTTTCCTTCGGAAGATATTCATTATTGTATTGAAGAAAAACTAATTGGTTTAATTGGTGAAACTGGAAAAAAATTACATACAGGTAGAAGTAGAAATGATCAAGTTGGGACAGATATAAGATTATGGTTACGAAAGGAGATTGATAATCTTGAAATTTTAATAACTGATTTGCAAAAATCTCTCTTTAACCTTGCAAAATCAAATATTTATACCTTAATTCCTGGATATACGCATATGCAAAGAGCGCAACCATTATCTTTAGCTCATCATTTATTGGCTTATTTAGAAATGTTCCAAAGAGACCGCGCACGTTTTAAAGAAGTAAGATCTAGAGTCAATATCTCTCCATTGGGAGCTGCAGCATTAGCTGGAACAAAAATAAAAATTGATAGGAATTTTACAGCGGCCGAATTGGGCTTTG
>QCRB01000004.1 GCA_003209425.1 Prochlorococcus sp. AG-459-E08 | reverse complement strand
AAGTAAAAGCTAATATAAATCAATGAAGAAAAATTCTTTTTTAATTCTGTTATTATTTTTTGTTCAATTCTTTTTTTTCTGATTCTATAAAAGCTAATTATTGGTTAATAACTGGAACATATAGGCAAGGATCAGGAGTTAGACCAGAAGTAAGTGGAATAACAAGTCCTTTATTACATTCTATTCTTATGAGGGACTTGGATACATGTAATAGGGCAGGAGAAAAAATTACAAATGAAATATATAAACCAGTTTGGCAATTCGATAGTAAGTGGACTTGTGTATTAAGCGGCGAGATAAAATAAATTATCTTTTAACATCGTGAGCACAACCATCACCTTTATAATTCTCACTTTCGTAAAAATCATTTTTTGTTCCAAAATAAATTGTTAACAAAACAAAAGGAAGACTTAATATAAACAAAATTGTAGTTAAATCCATAAATTTATAATTAAATTAATAAGGTTACAAAATTAAAGGCGCCTATTATTAAACATAGATTTAATAATCTGTCGGACCTTTGATACCTAGATAGAAAAAGGCTCCTAAACCAACTAAAAGTAAAACTCCAGCGATAGCTGCAGAAGGGACAAATCCCCCTATTGCAAAAGAAGAAAAATAATGCATCTCAAAAAAACTTAAAACTAGTTTGATAATATCAATAAAAAAATAGGTAATTGTAAAAAATATTGACTCGAAGACAATTATGGAATTGTTGATCTAAGCAACTAATTTAGAATCCTCATTTTCTGATGAAATTCTTATTCTCTCTTCTAACTTGGGACCATATAATTCATTACCCCAGATTTCAACTCTTGAATCGTTTGGGGCCATAAAAGTAAGAATGTCAGTTGGGAATAAAACTCTCTCTAAAAAAAAGCTTGATGGACCAATACATCTCAATACAATCATTCTATTTCCTTCGTTTTTGTAAGAAAACTCAACCATCCCTTAATAATAAATAATTACAATTAAACACCATTTAGAACTACTAAAATTGTATAAAAAATTACTGAAAAAACTTTTAGTAAATACTAATTATTTAAAATTGTCTCAACTAAATTTCTTTCTTGATCAATTAATAACAAAGCATAAGAATTTATATTTTCAAAACTTTTATGTGGAATAGAAACGTTAAGCATTCTCAAGAAATTAGATAATTTATCATTTCTAAGGGCATTCCCTTTTTGTAATAACATTTCTTTTTCTTGATTTGTTTTCCATAAATTCATATATTCAAAATTTAAGGGCTTCAAATGCCAGATATTGTCAATTAAACTCCAGACATCTAAATATTCTTTTAGATTATTCTGTATTTTAAATCTATAAGAAGATTCATGAGGACTTAAATCTACTGAATTTATAGATTGATTATTAGAATCTAAAGGAAAAGGTTCTATTCCCAAAAACCAACCCTCAAGAATTAATAAATCAGGCTTTTCGGATCTCCAATGGGACCTGTCTCCTAAGCCATTTCTTAAAGATTTATCGAAAACAGGCGCATTTAATTCCCCATTTATTTTCCAATTTAATAATTTTTCATGCATTAACTTTACTGAGTGACTTCCTGGAAAACCTCTTGAGACATTCCAAGGATTATTGTTTATTGCCAATTTCATTTCATCAGAAGGGAGGTAAAAATCATCAATTGAGATAACAGCAATTTTAAAATTTAACTTTAACGAAATAGCTTCGAGCCATTTACCTAAAGTTGTTTTGCCTGTTCCCGGGAGAGCTGAGAGCCCAATTATTTTTCTATCAGAAAAATTATTTTTAAATTTATAAGCTTGTGATAATAGAGGTAAAGCTAAACCCCAAATCCAATCATCATTTACTTTATAATTCCAATATTGATCAATTGAAAGAATATTTTTTTGATTATTCCAAAAATTGAACCATTCATCCAAGGATTCCCAACCAATATCAATAATTAATTTTTCAAATTTTTCAAGAGGAAAATTAATATTTAAATCTCTCACTTTTCTAAAGTAGTTTGAGCGAGTTTATTAATTTATTGATTTCATATTTCCATCCATATCCATTTGGTTTTGAAGCTAAAGTAAATTCCAAATCTTTTAATTGATCTAGCAAAATAAGATTAGGTCCATCTATTCCCGGTATAACAATCCTAATATCTGAATTTAAAAGAAGAGGTAAATCATTTGGAGAATCACCTAAACCTATAATTTTAATATTTTTTATATTTGAAAATTTTTTTAGAGCATTTATCGCTTTTCCTTTATTTGAATTAGTGGATAATAAGTGACTCATCCTATTCCCCTTAAAAACATCTACATTGAACTTTTTACTACAATTATTAATTTTCGCCTCTAGAAAATTTGGCGGATTTAAAAAAGGCATACTCCAATGTCTATCACGCATTAGGTTTAATGAGTTACCTTTTAAACCTGTAAGCTTAGTCGCTTCATGATCACTTAGACTATTCAGAGGCATAAGTTTATAATCAATTTCTTTAGAAATATTATTTAAGATTTCTTCAAGAGTCTCATAATTTTTACCAAGTATTATTTCTCCATTAACCTTTTCAAGAGATTCACCATATATTGCAGCACCATTTTCAACAATATATGGGTCCGTTAGATTTAGTTCATTCCTAATAACTTTTACTTCAGATGCTGTCTTGCTTGTACAAAGAATTACAGGTATAGATAACTTTTGTAGTAATTTTATGGTTTCTTTTGCAGGCGTTAAATCATATGAATGATCCATTAAAGTACCATCTACATCACTCACAACCCAAAGAGAAGAATTTTCTATCATTTTATAAAGCACCAAGCCAAATAACTTGAAAAGGATCAAGACTAATATTTTTCCAATTGTATTTAGAAGATGTTAAAAAATCTTGCATATTAAAATCATTATCAATTATTGCTGGTAGTTCATTATCATTCAATTGATAATTAATTTTATTTTCAGTCATATTATGAATCGCAAAAACAGCTTCTAGACCCTTACCTCTCTTGATTACGACGATATCACTCCTACTTTTAGACAAACATTTCATTTCAGAATTCGGATGAAATTGCTTTGATTGTGACCTGACATCCATAGCATTACGAAGATATTTTAAGTTTTTATTAGCATTAGATTCGGGATTATTAAAAGTAGACATAAGATTGTCTAGTTTAAACTTTTCTCTATTGAGATCTCTTCTTTGACCTGTCATAGAAAAACTTTTTATATCATTTTCTGAAGCAAGTAATGCTGGCAAATAAAACGCAGGGACTCCTTTAAGAGCCATCACTAATAATTGAGTCAAGATAAATCTCTCAAACTGGTATCTATTAGAGTCTCTACTGGAGTCTTCCATTGCGCTCCACCAACTAATATTCAATTCATAAGGTTTGTCTTCACCATTCGATAAACGCCTATGACTTACAAGTCCTCCTCTTTTTTCACAATTAATTAATAAATTTTTAATTCTTTGCTCATGCATTAAACCTTCAAGCGCTCTTAACCCAACACCATCGTGTGATGCAGTGAAATTGAAAAGAGTAGTATGCTCAGGTAATATTGGCCAATCAAAAATCCATGAATTTAAGATATCAGCTCTTGAAGTAATAATTGCCTCCAGAAGAAGAGGAGGTAATGGGAAATTATATGCCATATGAGCTTCATCATCTGGGACAAGATAAGATAAATTTTCCTTCTGAGGAACATTAGTCTCTGTTATTAAAACTCCATTATCTAAGAGATCATTTAAGAGAACTCTTAAGAGTTTTACAATTGAGTGTGCTTTTGGCAAATGTAAGCAAGTTGTCCCTGATTCCTTCCAGATAAAACCTACAGCATCAAGCCTTAACCATTTAATTCCATAAGATAAATAATTAATAATTAAACTTAAAAACTCAAGTGTCATTTTTGGATTTTGCCAATTCAAATCAATTTGATCTGGACCAAAAGTTGTCCAAACTTGCTTAGGACCATCTTCAGTATTTATTTGTGAAAACAAAGAGGAACTTCTTGGTCTAACTACATTTGACCAGTCAAGGTTTTCTACTGGCGAAAAAACATTCGATATACCTGGTTCCTGGGACTTAATAAATTGTTGAACCCATGGGTGAGATGATGATATATGGTTTAACACCAAATCAGCCATCAAAACATGATTTTTGGAAATACTTTTTAGATCATCCCAGCCACCGAATTTTTCTTCTAAAGAATCATAACTTGAGACTGCAAAACCTCCATCGCTGGTGGATTTCAGAAAAGGAAGAATATGTACAACTTTTGAGAGACTACCGAAATGTTTACTTAATAAGTTTCTAAGAGTAATTAATGTTGCTTCACCATTTTTATAAATACTATCGGCGTAAGTTATTAAAACCGAATGAGATTCATTCCACCTTTCTTCTTTACTTATTTCTTCATCTGCATATTTCTCTGAGAAATCACCTAAAATCTGTAATAATTGATTTGAAATAAAATTAATTTCTTCTGTAGTATTATTTGAATAAATTGTTTTCAACAATTTATAAAGTTTTAATCTATCTAATTTTTTCTCTGAATCAATTTGCTTCACTTTGAAAAAATCATCGAAGTATTAACACTATTCTGCACATCATTTAGAAAATGGACTTTCAACAAGGGTTAATCACAACAATACATGAATACGGAGTAACAAGCGATTTACTAAAAGAATTAAACAAAAGTCTTAAAAAAAAATCGACAACTATTTTGATACCTTGTTTATATGAAGAATTTGAACGTCCAGCGTTAAAAGACATAAGAGAAGTTTTAAAAAACCTAACAGGCTTAAATGAGTTAGTTATCGCACTCTCTGCAAAAACTCTTGAGCAAGTTAAATCAGCAAAATCATTTTTTGACTCAATGCCTTTCCAGGTACACGTTCAATGGACTAATTCTCCCTTTGTAATAGAACTTTTAAAAAACCAAGAAAAAAATGGGTTAGAACTTTTAGGAACTCCTGGAAAAGGTTGGGCTGTCTGGCAAGGCATAGGAGTGGCCACAAGAAAATCGGAAGTTGTTGCTCTTTTTGATGCTGATATAAGAACTTTTAGTCCTTTGTATCCTTCAAGAATGATACTTCCCCTTTTAGATGAATCATATGGGATATCTTATGTGAAAGCTTTTTACAGTAGATTATCTTTAGAAACAAATCAATTACAAGGCAGAGCAACAAGATTATTTGTAGGTCCATTATTAGCAAGCCTTGAGCAGTTAGTTGGGAAAGGTCCATTTTTACAATATCTACAATCATTTAGATATCCATTAGCAGGTGAGTTTGCTTTCACTAAGGATCTTGCTATGAATTTAAGAATACCTTGTGACTGGGGTTTAGAAATAGGTTTATTATCAGAGGTCTATAGAAATGTAAGAACCTCAAAAATAGCCCAAGTTGATCTAGGTTTGTTTGATCATAAACATAAGAATATTGGTAATTCTTCTAAAGAAGGATTGCAAAAAATGTGCACAGAAATACTTTCAAGTGTTTTAAGAGGTCTTATGGAGCATCAGGCCGAGACCTTAACTAGTACTCAACTAGCTACTTTAGAAGTACTTTACAAAAGAGTTGGAGAAGATCGGGTAAAACAATTCGGATTAGATTCAGCAGTTAATCAACTTCCATACGATAGACACGAAGAAGAGCTATCAGTCCAAAAATTTGCGAAACTATTACGACCTGCTACAGAAGATTACTTAGCTTGTCCTACTACGCAGCAGTTACCAAGTTGGTCAAGAGTTCTATCTTGCGAGAACAAACTTCAAGAGGATTTAGCTATTGCTGGGTCAAAGGATATTCAAACAAGTGAAAAAGAATTAATTAAAAACTTCTAAAGTAAAAAGTACCTCTGAGCCATTGGAACTTCATCAAGTGGTTCACAAGTGAGGAGTTCACCATCGGAAAAAACTTCATAAGTTTGAGGATCAACTGAAATATTTGGCAGTTTAGTATTAAGTTTAAAATATGATTTATCAATATTTCTTGTATTTTCTACAGCAATACAATTCTTTTGTAATCCTAATTTTTTTGGAATATCTTGATCTATTGAATTCTTACTTAAAAAGGTGAAGGAACTCCTAATTAGGGATTGACCATAACTTGCAAACATGGGTCTACCATGTACAGGGCCTGGAGTTGGAATTGAAGCATTTGCATCACCCATTTGAGACCAAACTATAGATCCACCTTTAATAACCAATTCGGGCTTTACTGCAAAAAAGGAAGGTTTCCATAATACCAAGTCTGCGATTTTTCCCTTTTCTATGGACCCTACATATTTATTAATGCCATGAGCTATTGCAGGATTAATTGTAACTTTAGAAATGTATCTCTTAACTCTGTAATTGTCATTCCTTTCAGAATCCTGTTTTAAAGGTCCCCTTTGTACCTTCATTTTATGCGCAGTTTGAAAAGTTCTTATTATTACTTCACCCACTCTTCCCATAGCTTGAGAGTCACTAGCAATAATTGAGAAAGCGCCAATATCATGAAGGATATCTTCCGCAGCAATAGTTTCTCTTCTAATCCTTGACTCAGCAAATGCAATATCTTCTGGAATTTTAGAATCTAAATGATGACAAACCATTAACATGTCAAGATGCTCTTCTAATGTATTCCTCGTATAAGGTCTTGTTGGATTAGTACTGCTAGGAAGAACATTCTTTTCTCCACAAATTTTAATAATATCTGGCGCATGGCCTCCACCAGCTCCTTCAGTATGAAAAGTATGAATAGTTCTTCCTGCAATAGCCTTAATGGTATCTTCAACGAAGCCTGCCTCATTTAAAGTATCAGTGTGAATACAAACTTGAATATCATATTTATCTGCAACATTTAGGCATGAATTTATGGTGGAAGGAGTTGTTCCCCAATCCTCATGAAGCTTCAATCCACAGGCACCAGCTTCAACTTGATCAATAAGATTTCTTTCGTTTGTTGAATTTCCTTTACCAAAAAAACCTAAATTCATGGGGAATGCTTCTGCAGATTGAAGCATTCGAGAAATATGAAAAGAACCTGGAGTACAAGTAGTAGCATTTGTGCCGGTTGCTGGGCCAGTCCCTCCTCCCAACATAGTTGTAATTCCTGAAGCCAGTGCAGTCTCAATTTGTTGGGGACAGATAAAGTGAATGTGTGTATCTATTGACCCTGCAGTAAGTATATGACCCTCTCCAGCTATTACTTCTGTTGAGGCTCCAATAATAATATCGATTTTATCCTGGATATCAGGATTACCAGCTTTACCAATTTCAACAATCTTTCCATCTTTTATACCAACATCAGCCTTAATTATTCCCCACCAATCCAAGATCAAAGCATTAGTTATTACTGTATCTACAGCTCCATCTCCTCTTGATACTTGAGACTGCCCCATCCCATCTCGTATAACTTTTCCTCCTCCAAATTTAACTTCATCTCCATAAGTAGTTAAATCTTTTTCTACTTCAATAAATAGTTCGGTATCAGCAAGCCTTACTCTATCACCAGTAGTAGGTCCGTAAGTTTGAGCATAAGTATTTCTGTCAATTTTATAGGACATAATTTTAAATATCTAAAGAACCGTTAACTAATGAATTAAAACCATATGCAATTCTCAAACCTTTATATGGAACTAATTTGACATCTGTTGTATCTCCAGGTTCAAATCTAATTGCTGTTCCAGCAGGAATATCAAGACGCATACCAAATGTTAATTCTCTATCAAAGATTAAGGCCTTATTAGATTCAAAAAAATGATAATGAGAACCAACTTGAACAGGTCTATCTCCAGAATTCGAAACTGTAACTGTTTTAACTTCCTTACCAAGATTTATTTCGATTTCACCTTGTTCAGAAATTATTTCGCCAGGAATTAAATTACTCATAACTAATTAATCGGATTATGAATAGTAACTAATTTAGTCCCATCTGGAAAAACGGCTTCTATTTGAACTTCATCAACCATTTCAGGAATACCCTCCATAACTTGTGTTTTAGAAAGCCAAGTAGTGCCCTCTGACATTAGTTGACTTACACTTTTCCCGTCTCTGGCTCCTTCAAGAACTTGAAAACTTAAAAAAGCAATAGTTTCAGGATAATTCAGCTTTAAACCTCGATTAAGTCTTCTTTCAGCTAAGAGCGCAGAAGAAAAAATCAACAATTTATCCTTTTCTTGAGGTGAAAGATGCATAATAAAAAATTAATCTATAAATTCTTAAAAAAGGTTCTTTATGAACATAATTAATAATTCATAGAATCTTGTAAAGGCCATACACCTTGATATTTTGGCTCACAAAATCCACAAACAGACCTAATTTGTTTCCAAATACAAAAAAAACATTTCCTAGCTTCTTGAGAAGAACTCCCAAGGAATCGCACAGAAATTCCATTTTCAAGAATTCCAATAGATAAATTATTATCACTTTCATTGAAAATATTTTTTATTTTTACCACTAAATTATTTATTTTTGATCTGGAAAAATCTTTTTTGCAAATCCAAATTAAAGAGCCAAATACGGGCATGTAGTCCATGCCTGATTTGGCCACATAACTTACTTTAGATAATTCAATTTGATCAACATATTCCCAATCATCATATAAATCATTATTTCTCAAAATTTCTAATTTGGACCTAAAAACACCATTTTCAATAGACTCTCCAGAAGAAGATCTACCAAGTCTTATTAAATCAGTAAATAAAAAACTTGAAGTTTCTGAAATAGATATCTTAAACTTTTGATCATATAAACCATTTGCAAAAATAATTGTTTCTTGAGGGAGATATTCCAAATGAGAATTCTCAAGAATGTTTATGAAACATTCTTGCTTAGAAAAACTTCCTTTTGGATTAATTTTAGATCTTCCAACTGACCCATATACTTTCTGAGCTGAAGAAGTAGTCAATAAAACTTTTGAATTTTTTTCAAGATTTACTTCAAACTCCAAAAAATCTCCCCCGACCAATCCTCCTGCAGTATGAAGAACAGGTAAAATACATCTGCCTTCTTTATCATGAGTAGACTTTAATAACTTATAAGGAGAGGTTGATTTAGATTTAAAGATTGTTTTATTAACATTCCCTAAACTTGCATTATTATTAAAAAAATTTAAAAAACAATTACCTTCCCATGAACTTTCTATCATAAATTATTTTCTTTTAATTACTAAATTAAAGTAACCAAAAATTTTGATTATGAAAATGAATAAACAAATAGTTGTAATTGATTGGATTAAGGAAAAACCTAAATTAGGTTCATTTTTAAAACTTACCTTAAGTTCAGATGAGAGAAAAATCCTACGAGGTAAAAGATTAACTGATTGTGATCAAGAAATAATTTTACAACTACCTAGAGAGGGAAAATTAAATGATGGAGATATTCTTTTAACTGATGATGCCAATTTTTATGTAAAGATAATTGCCAAAACAGAAAATTTAATTGAGATAAGTTCAAAATCGAAAATTGAACTTATTAAAACTGCATATCATCTTGGGAATAGGCACGTAGAAATAGAAATTGAAGAAGATATTCTCCTAACAAAAAATGATTATGTTATTGAAAATATGCTTAAAAATTTTAATGTGGATATCGTAAATACCAAAAAAAAATTTTTTCCTGAGAGAGGTGCCCATAGTCATGAGTAAAAGTCACTTATTAAAATATTTATTAATAAGCCCTAACTTACCAGTTGGGGGGTTTTGTTATTCGGAGGGAATGGAAAGTTTTCTTCACAATAAAAATTTAAAAGACTCAAATTCAGTAAAAGAATTAATCATAAGTGAACTAAAAATTGGCCAGATCAGATTAGATGCAAAACTCTTACTAGAATTTTTTAATATTTTTAATGAGATAAACTACGGCAAAAATTTAAAAATTAATTTGCAAAAGCTGTTGAGTTTGGATAAATGGATCCTCTCATCAAAGGACTCTATCCAAATGAGAGAACAACAAACTCAAATGGCAAAATCTCTCTTTGATTTAACAAAAGAATTTGGATTTGAATATAAATATGAAAATAATAGAAAAAGCTCTTGGCCATTGGCTTGGAGCTGGGCTTGTTATTGTTTTGAAATTCCAAAAATAGAAATGGTTGAGAATTTTTTCTACGCATGGAGTGCTAACCAACTAAGTGCAGCATTAAGGATTATTCCAATTGGTTCAACAAAAGCACAATTAATTCAAAGAGACTTATTAGCGATAATTTCAAAAGTTTCTAAAGAAATTATGGAAAAAGAAATACAGGACATATATTTTGGCAATATAGGTTTATCTATGGCACAACAAAATCATAATGACCTTTATACAAAACTTTTTAGAAATTAATTTATGAGCAGTAAATTGAGAGTGGGAGTTGCTGGACCTGTAGGTTCAGGAAAAACTGCATTAGTAGAGACTCTATGCTTAAGGCTGAAAGAATATTACGAGATAGCAGTTGTTACCAATGATATCTACACCAAAGAAGATGCTAATTTTCTTATAAAAAAAAATGTTTTAGAGGAAGAAAGAATTATTGGTGTAGAGACAGGAGGTTGTCCTCATACTGCGATAAGAGAGGATTGTTCCTTAAATAAAAATGCAGTTTTAGATTTAGAAAGTAAATATAATCCCTTGGATTTTGTTTTTGTAGAAAGTGGAGGTGATAATTTAGCATCTAGTTTTAGTCCAGAACTTGTAGATCTATCAATCTATGTTATTGATGTATCTGCAGGAGACAAAATTCCTAGAAAAGGGGGACCAGGGATAACAAGGTCAGATTTATTATTGATAAACAAAATTGACTTAGCAGATATGGTTGGTGCAGATTTAAATATTATGAAAAGAGATGCGGAATTTATGAGAAAAGGGAAACCTTGGTTTTTTACCAACCTAAGTAACGGCAAAGGAGTTGAAGAAATAGTTCGATTTTTAGAATCACATATACCCATCAATCGAAACTAGAAAAATCTTCATTACTAAATATATTGGATTCAACAAAAAGTTACGACTGATACAAAACGAATCGCCACTCGTTAATAACTTTTACTTTATCCCCCTAATGAGGGTCAATTACCTAATTTATCCTAATTCATGAGAATTTCAAGGCGTATTTTGGCAGGATTAGCTACTGCCTCACTTGCGGTCACAGCAACTTCATGCGGTGGAGGTGGAACCTCCGGAAGTTTCGACGACACAGTAACCGTTGGTATTTTGCATTCTTTATCTGGAACAATGGCAATTTCTGAATCAACCCTTGTTGATACTGAAAAAATGGCTATTGAAGAAATAAATGCTGCTGGTGGTGTAACAGTTGGCGGTAAAAGCTACAAAATAGAATACATAGTTGAAGATGGTGCATCTGACTGGCCAACTTTTGCTGAAAAATCTAAGAAACTTATAGATCAAGACGGAGTTCCTGTCGTATTTGGTGGCTGGACATCTGCTAGTAGAAAGGCAATGTTACCAGTCTACGAATCAAAGGATGCTTTCCTTTACTACCCAATTCAATATGAAGCTCAAGAATGTTCTAACAACATTTTCTATACAGGTGCCACACCAAACCAACAGTCAGAACCCGCTACAGATTTCATGTATAAGCGTTCTCCCGCAGCTGGTGGAGATTTCTTCCTTGTAGGTTCTGATTATGTTTTCCCAAGAACTTCCAACACAATCACAAAAGCTCAAGTAAAACAGTTAGGAGGTAAAGTTGTTGGAGAAGATTACCTTCCATTGGGAAATACCGAAGTTGCACCAATTATCTCAAAAATCAAAAAGGCGCTTCCTGAAGGTGGAATAATCATTAATACACTTAATGGTGACCAAAACGTTGCATTCTTCAAACAGATTCAAGACGCTGGTATCACACCTTCAAGTGGCTACTATGTAATGAACTATTCAATTGCTGAAGAAGAGATTAGTACAATTGGCCCCGAGTTCCTTGAAGGGCACTATGGTGCTTGGAATTACATGATGTCAATTGATACTCCTGCATCTAAGAAATTTGCTGCAAGTTTCAAGAAAAGATGGGGAGCTGATCGTGTTGTAGCTGATCCTCAAGAATCTGCCTATAACATGGTTTATTTATGGAAACAGGCAGTTGAAGATGCTGGAACATTCGACGACAACGCAGTAAGGGAAGCCCTTGTTGGACAAAAGTTTGATGCCCCACAAGGTCCTGTTGAAGTTATGCCTAATCACCACTTATCTCAAACAGTAAGAATTGGAGAGATTAATTCAGAGGGTGGATTTACAATCCTTGAAGAGACAGGAGTTGTTCTTCCTCAAGCATGGAACCAAAAGCATCCAAGTTCAAAAGGATTTGCATGCGATTGGACAGATCCTTCAAAAGGAGAAAAGTATAAGCTTTAATCTAATTAAAACCTATACTTCAAAATAAAAGGAGGTTAACACCTCCTTTTATTTTATATAATCAAATATTTTCTTTTTCTAAATTGGAGTTACTTCTCGATAGTCTTTTTAATGGTGTTGCAATCGGATCTGTACTACTTGTTGCAGCATTAGGTCTAGCAATTGTTTTTGGTCTTATGGGGGTAATAAATCTTGCCCATGGAGAACTTATGATGCTTGGGGCTTACACAACATACGTAACACAATTAATTTTCAAATTACCTATATTAAAACCTTTCTACAATTCATACATAATCGTTTCTATTTTCCTCGCATTTATTGTTAGTGGAGTAGTGGGCATTCTCCTGGAAAAAACTATAATAAGAAAGCTTTATGGAAGTCCACTAGAAACACTTCTCGCAACTTGGGGCGTAAGCTTAATTCTTCAACAATTTGTCAGAAGTGTACCTTTAGCTTATGGCACCGGTTTGGTTATAAGTCTTTTAATTGGTTTATTCTTGCCAACAACATTTTCTTCGAAAATAAAAGAATCAATAAATTTTAAATATTTTAAATTTAGTTCTTGGGTATTTGCTGCTTTAACTGGGGTTATGACAGGTAGCTTAATATCATCATCTGTCAGCAAACTTAGTAGAGCAAGCGCTCGAAATGTTGATGTAACAGCACCCTCATGGATGAGAGGTCAAGTAGAAATTATTGGCACTGCATTTCCTAAAACAAGATTAATGATAATTGTCATTACTCTAATCTCTGTAATAGCAATAACATTATTTCTTAATCAAAGTGCTTGGGGGATGCGTATAAGAGCAGTTACTCAGAACCGACAAATGAGTGATTGCCTTGGTATATCTACTGAAAAAGTGGATATAATTACTTTTGGAATTGGATCTGGCTTAGCAGGTGTTGCCGGAGTAGCAGTATCTCTTTTAGGTTCTGTAGGACCAAATGTTGGCGGAAACTATATAGTTGGTTGTTTTATGGTTGTGGTGCTGGGTGGAGTAGGAAATTTATTAGGAACAGTACTTGCTTCATTTGGAATAGGAATAATGACTGATTTAATTGGAGCTGGAAGGCTCTTATCAATATGGCCAGACATGCCTTTACCTTTATCAAACACAATCAACTTTTTTGCGACTACAAGCATGGCAAGAGTAATGATATTTGCACTAATTGTTATATTCTTACAATTTAAACCTACAGGTTTATTTCCTCAAAAAGGAAGGATGGTTGAAAATTAATGTCCTTTAGTAAAATTAAATTTGATAAAAAAATAGTATTATCATTTTGGATAATATTAATAGCTTTAATTATTGCAGCACCAACTCTACTCCCTGTATTTAGACTAAACCTTCTAGGTAGATACTTATCCTTATCCATAGTTGCTCTTGGTGTTGATCTTATCTGGGGATATACAGGTTTACTAAGTCTTGGACAAGGTATATTTTTTGCATTAGGTGGATATTGTGCAGCAATGTATTTGCAAATAACCAGTTCCTCTGAATTTCCAAATAATATTCCTGAGTTTTTTGCATTATATGGTGTTGAAAAATTACCTTTTTTCTGGGAACCGTTTAGATCGCCTGTTTTTACCTTCTTCGCTATCTGGATAATTCCAGCATTGGTTGCTGGATTAATTGGATTTCTTGTTTTCAGGAATAGAATCAAAGGGGTTTATTTTTCTATACTTACTCAAGCTTCTCTTCTAGTATTCTTTAACTTCTTTAATGGACAACAAAAACTTATAAATGGAACAAATGGATTAAAAACAGATGTAACAGAACTATTTGGTCAGATGGTAGGTTCTGAGTCCATGCAAAGACTATTCTTTTGGGTTACTGCCATACTAGTAATAGCATCTTGGTTTTTTGCAAAGTGGGTAGTTAAAGGGAGATTTGGCAATATTCTTATAGGAATTAGAGATGATGAACCAAGAGTTAGGTTTACAGGATACAATCCAGTGATATTCAAGACGATAATATTTTCTATTGCTGGAGGTCTTGCTGGAATTTCGGGAGCTTTATATACTGTTCAGTCTGGAATAGTATCACCTCAATTTATGACAGTTCCCTTTTCTATAGAAATGGTTATATGGGTCGCAGTTGGAGGGAGAGGAACTTTATTAGGAGCAATACTAGGAGCAGTTTTCATCAACTATGCAAAAAGTCTAGTAAGTGAAGCTTTACCTGCTAGCTGGATGTTTATTCAAGGAGGGTTATTTATTTTAGTTGTAACAGCCCTGCCAGAGGGAGTTTTAGGATGGATGCAAGGAGATGGCCCTAGGAATCTTCTTCAAAGATTTGGTTTAAAAAGAAAGATTGAAACCTATCCAAGCTTAGAAGTTAACAATAAGGAGGGGAATAATGAATAATAATGATCTTTTAAATTTAATAGATATTACTGTTAGTTTCGAGGGTTTTTTAGCTCTCAATAAACTAAATTTAAATTTAGAGAAAGGAGAATTAAGAGCTGTAATAGGACCCAACGGCGCAGGTAAAACAACTTTTCTTGATGTAATAACTGGTAAGGTTAAGCCAACAAAAGGTGAAGTAATTTTCAAAGGAAAATCTTTAGTAGGTAGAAAGGAGCATAAAATAGCCAGACTTGGAGTTGGAAGAAAGTTCCAAAGTCCAAGAATCTTTGAAAATCTAACAGTTAAAGAAAATCTTGAAATATCGGTGACAACGCCTAAAAGTCCCTTAAACCTTATAAATAAAAGTATTAAGGGTGAGCAGCTTAATGAGATTGAACGTCTTTTAAAAATTGTTAATTTAGCTCAAAAAGTTGATTCAAAAGCTGGTTCTTTATCACATGGCCAAAAACAATGGCTTGAGATAGCCATGTTAGTCGGACAGAAGCCAGATTTAATGTTAGTAGATGAACCTGTTGCTGGTTTAACTGATGAAGAAACTGATCTTACGGCTGATTTATTAAAATCTTTATCAGGAGAAAATACAGTAGTGGTAATAGACCACGACATGGAATTTATAAGAAGACTTGATAGTAATGTTTCAGTATTAAATCAAGGCACAGTATTATGTGAGGGAACCATGGAAACCATACAAAAAGACAAAAAAGTTATTGATGTTTATTTAGGAAGACCTGAGGACTAGTTATGGAAAATTTACTCGAAATAAAATCTTTAAATACTTATTATGGTGAAAGTCATATTCTCAGAGATGTAGATTTAAATGTTAAATCAGGAGAAATGGTTTGTTTAATTGGTAGAAATGGAGTTGGAAAAACAACCTTATTGAAATCACTTATTGGTTTATTAAAACAAAAAAAAGGCAATATTTATTTGATTGGAGAAAATATCAATAGAAAAGCACCTCATCAGAGGGCTAGAAAAGGAATGGCTTACGTTCCTCAAGGTAGAGAAATCATTCCGTATCTATCAGTAGAAGAGAATCTTATGCTAGGAATGGAGTCTCTTCCAGGTGGATTATCTAAGAACAAGAAAATAGATCCATTTATTTATGATCTATTCCCAATATTAAAAGATTTTCTACAAAGAAAAGGGGGAGATCTTAGTGGAGGACAACAACAACAACTAGCTATTGCAAGAGCATTGCTTGGCAAACCTCAACTTCTTTTACTTGACGAACCAACAGAGGGAATTCAGCCTAATATAGTTCTAGACATTGAAAATGCTATCAATCAGATAATTAGAGATACAGGAATCGGAGTTTTATTAGTAGAACAACATTTGCATTTTGTAAGACAGGCCAATAGATATTATGCTATGCAACGTGGAGGTATTGTTGCTAGCGGAAATACTAGTGAGTTGAGTCAAGCGGTTATTGATAAATTTTTGAGTGTTTAAATAGATTATTATTTTAAATTAATAAAAAACTTTATTCATTTTTCGCATCTTATAAGGTCTATGCTGTTTGGGTGCTCATTAATATACTTATTAAATTCCATTGCTAGTGTTCTAGCCTCGTAAGCGTCAAAAGCATAAAAACAATTCTCTAGTCTTATATTTTGAAAATCACGGTAATGTACTGTATATGGCTTCAAAATATTATTTTTGTTCATTTTAATTTTGCTAAAAAGCAATTATGTATATCTCAACCATGCATATATTCGTAAATTTAAAGCACATCTTTTGTTGTTATCAAAATATATTGACTTAAATTATGTAATAAAAAATACTTTATAAAGACAAAAAGTAATTAATCTATTTTTTTTTATTTTTAGAATCTTTCTGTTTACCTTCTATTAAAAAAACAAATTTTGATAAAATATAACCAAAAACTGGGACCCAAAACTTTTCATAAAAAAATTTCATAAAAAAATCAAGCAGCTAATGATTCGTTATCTTCAATTTCAATTTTATTAATACGCTTTAAATCTATAGAATTAAATAAATGTTCCATAAGAAGAAAATCAAGCTCCCCTTTCAACAAATCGACATCGGATGAAAGTAGATCATCAACAAAAACATCAAAAGTATCTGAAAGAAGATTCACAATTAGAAAATTTATTTTTGCCATTATCATCGCATTAACAACAAAAGTCAACCAAATTAGAATATTAATGTTTGAATTTTTTGATAACTAATGAATAAAGACAAAAAAATTAAATAATAAATATAAAAAAGCAAAATAACAGATTTAATATCAATCTTAGGGTTTTTGAATTTAATTTCATTTATCTTGCTTTTCTTAATTTGATATCTCTCCTGATAAGAATTATCAAAACTACAAAACACTTATTTTTCTAAAAAGAAATTTAAATAATTCATCATCAAAACATTCAACATACTTATAGCAAGATTATTGATGTGCCAACTAGGAAATAAACACTTAAAAATTTTTTTAAACCTAATAAATTTATATAGCAATCAAATTTGATATTAATAGCTAATTTTAAATATTATTTTTTAATTAGCTCGAAGTAACCATTTTTATTTAATAAGTACTTATCAAACCAAAGGTTTAATAAATTGTCTAATCCTATTCCATTCATTTTATTAATTTGCATAGTCTTATAATCTGAAAGTGCAAGCAATAAATACGGAAAAATCATATCAGAGACTCCTTTTGGCAGTTTTTCTAAAGGGACTCCATGCGCTCGATCCCATAAAATTTGCATATCCTGAGAGAACAAAGAACTCCAATAACTAAAATTACAATATAACTTTTCTGGAGGGAGGAGATTTACAGACAAAACTGGGAGAGATGAATTCATAGGAATAATTATTTTATAGATTAATTGAATTTAAGTTTTTGAAATGGTGAAAAATAATTTTTAATATGCAAATCTCCTATAAATACAAATAAATTTTAACGCACAGTACATCACTTAGCAACACTTTACTAGGTGTTGTACTTATCCATCATTTCCTGAAATTTAAGGAACGATAAAAACTTTTTATAAGTTTGTAAGTCAAAAGCCTCCTGATTTGACTGATTTAAATGGGTTGATTTAATAGGAATAAAATGATTTCCTAATTTAGTGTCAATTGAGGTTTTTGCATTATCCATAAAGTCACTAGAATCATCAGGTAAATTTCGTGAATTATGGCTATTTGACTGATATGATTGAGTTTCCGTGCCATTCTTTTTATTAAATATACCTCTTTTAGAAAGTGCTTCTTCAACCAAAATACTTATTATCTTTGAATTACTTAAATTATTTTCTATGCTCAAATTATCAATTATTTTCATAACATCTTCTCTAGGAATAAAACCAATTCTTTTTTTCTTAGTAGGCATTTAAAAATTAAGTAAAGTTCAGCACTTGACTGTAATTAGTGTTGCACTATATTCATTATAAGTCAATTAAATGCTAATGATTTTTCCAACAACATTACTCTTAGGAGCCCTTGGATATCTTTTCTATACTTCAAAAAAAGAACTTTCACTAGATCACCATGACCATATAGAAAACCAAAAAGAGAAAGATGATTTGTATAAAGATTTGGAAGATCTATTTATTTAAAGTTATTGCATAGATATTAAAGAACTTTATTTCTTGACTAAAGATATACAAAACCTTAAACATAATTAAAATAGGTATATTTATAAAATTAATGACTGTCCATCAAGATTACGAAATAAAAATCAATCTAAATGAATTGATTGAGAAGAGAATTCCATGCTGTGATTTACTTCATCCAGATCATTGTCTAACAGAAAAACAAGTTTCTGAAATTGCACACGATATTCGTATGGATTTAAATTTGCATGATCTTTACAAGCAAGTGGATCAACACATCATGAATTATGTAAATGCAGCTGGTATAGATAACAAAGATCATTGGGTTGAACCTCATCTTCCAGATTTGGAGAGAGATTTAAAGGAAGAAGTTGGTATAGAATTTGATTAATCTTTTTTTCCACAAAAAAGATTAATATATGTATTTTTTTTCTAAATCATCTATCAATTTATAAATACTTTTAGCTGATCTCTTTCTTTTTTTTAAAATTGTAAAAACTATAAATCCAATCAATACTGCAAAAATAGGTGTAAAAATAACAATTTCATGATTCATAACCATCTAACAGAAGCATAATATTTAAATTATTAAAAAGACTTAATCAATAAAATAGGTACTTTATACAAATATTTCACTATAAACAATTAAGATTTTTAATAAAGAAATGAAAGAATTAAAATTTTTTGTAAATTATGTAGATATAAATTTCAATTCAATAAAGATAATGATTAATTATTTTGCTTTAACAGTAACTGAGATAGGTATCGGTAAAATAGAGTTAACAGTTATTGGCGCAGTAATTTTAATATTTCCAATTTTATTTGTTTATGCTTCTAAAAACCTTGATGCAAAGGGTGTTTTCGAATGGATGATGGAGAAACCTAATGATTGGATAGGTAAAAAATAAGACTTTAACAATTTACATTAATCTAGTTAAATTTTAAATTTTCTAAATTACTAATAGCAAAATTATAAACCTGGCAATTATTTTCTAAATCATTAACTATAGAATTTCTCAGAAGAGAATAATCTATCAATTTATTTAGTTTATTATTTTTAAATTCCTTATTAGTCTCTCCAATAGCAAAAGCCAAAGCTCCTTCATAAGAAATACCGAATTTGGAAGTATTGCAATAAGTCCTAGTGAACTTGTTAGAAATTTTTTTAGTATACTTTTCAAGAGTTATAGAAGATCTATCTAATGAGTAAACTGGACTACTAAATAAAAAAAGCAAAGTTAAAATGAATATCGTAAAAACTCTTTTGAACATAAAATTTCATAAATTTTAAATTTAATATAGTTTAGAATTTAACTCTGCAGAATATGTTTTATTAAAAATTTATTTACCACAACAGCTATTTTATATTTTCGAAGATAAAAACTCTCTAAATGAGTATTTTATAGTTTGAATTTTTTTTGGTAGTTTTTTTAAAAAACGCCTAAATACTTTTGGCATAATAAAAAATCCATATCCATAATTAATAGATAACAAATAATACTTGGGTATTCAATAAATAATTATCCAAAAATAAGTAAATTTATTATTAAATATATGGATTGAGCTATGGAAATTTATTTGAACATGAATTATTGTTTAATTAAGAATTAAATACAAAATTAATATGGCACTACCAGAACTTATTTATGCTCCTACAGATGGCGGGACAATACATAGATATGAAATTAGTGGTGGCAAGAGAAAATTCTTAAGATTTATAGGTTGTTATTTGGGTCAATGCAATTTCCACAAAAATATTGATGATGCTATTGATTACATAAAAAATTTGAAAGAATCACAAAAGATACAAAAAGCATGAAATAAAGATACATACATACGACAGAGACTCAATATTTTTCAATAACTACATAATTATTGCTACAAATAATAGAGAATTTTCTTTTTATAAGAAATTGATTATTTACTTGGGTTATAGTTCCGAAAGATAAACAGTCATTTAAAAAAAGAAATTAATTTATGGAAAACAGACAAATTAATTTTTTTAAATCAAAAGACTTTAATACCGTTCTTAAGCCATTTAAAAAAGGAACGGTAGTAAAAATTGACTCGTTTGATATTAGAGAAAATCAAAAAGAATTAAATATAGGTTTATTTGGTTGGTATGCAATTTGTCCCTCTAAAGAACTTAAAAAAAATAAGCTATATTATTTTTCACTCTATGATGAGCCTCTTGTTCTTTATAGAGATGAGAATAAAAATGTTAGGTGCATTAAAAATATTTGTCCACATAGAGGGGCCTCCTTTTTTGGAGGGACATTATCAGATGGAGTAATAACTTGCCCATATCATGGAGCTAAGTTTTCATCTGGGGGAAGTTGCCAAAATCTCGACAGAATAACATGTCGCCATATAGTTGATGAAAACTATGATAACTACGCCAAAAGAATTCATTTATCTCAATACAAAACTTCAGAAAAAAATGGATATATTTTTGTATATTTTTCTAAAAAATCTGAGACTGATTTAAATAATATAAGTGAAGATACACTAATAAGTAAATACGAATTATATGAAAATGGGTTTTCAAATAAGGATTATGTCTTTGAGGAGGTATTAGTTGACTTTAAATGTGATTGGTCAAGGATTATTGAAAATCACCTAGATATCCTTCATATCTTTTGGGTTCATGGCGATACGATCCCTGATAAAGATGTGAATAAAAATGTACTAGTTAGTTTTAACCAGAAAATTAATATTAATCCCAAATACATTGAAAGTATTTATTATTACAAGAATGATCCCACAAAAGAATTTATTCGGATTAAATACATACCACCAGGAAGGATATTAATATACAAAGGCGATCCTTCCTCATCAAGATATTTACAAGTTTTGGATCATATTCCTCTAGGAAACAACAAAGCAAGAGTAATAGTGCGACACTATAGAAAATTTCTACAAAATAAACTAATAAACAACCTCCTATTATTTAAAGAGACTCAAAGAAAGATTTTTTATAAGATATTCGATGAGGATTATATGATTTTAAAAACACAAACATATAATCACGATATGGGATTTATAAGTAAGGATGAAATAAAATTATTGGGAGAAGATAGGATAATAAATTATTTTTGGAAATGGTACAAGAAGTCTGAAGATAAAGATGAACCATGGAAAAATATTAAGAAAACCCAAAATCTTGATGTATATGACAAAGTGATTTTGAAATATCCTCCTGAGATCAAGAAGTTAGAAATTGTAAATAATATAGATATTATTAGAAAAACATTTGTAAGATTTGCTGCTCCGCTTATATTTTTTATGTTAATAATATAAATTTATGAAAAAAGTAAATAGACCTTCATGGTTGAATTGGCTTTATCTTTTTATATTTATTTTAAGCTCGATTCAATTGATTATATTTTGGAGTAATAAGTTTTAGTGTTTAATAAATTTTGGTTTGATGCAAAAAATATAAATTGTTTTAAAAATGACTTTAGAGTAATAAAAAATTTAAATTTAAAAATAGCGTATTCAGAGAATGTTATATTAATTGGACCAAATGGTTCAGGTAAATCATCCTTAATTGAAATAATTAATAGAAACATATACCCAGTAGTAGCTAATGAATCGAAACTGAAGATATTTGACAAAGAACTTATAAATTTATGGGAACTAAGAAAAAAAATAAGTACCGTAAATAATGAAATAAAAAATAGAATAAATCCAAATTTACAAGTTTTTGATTTAATTTTAAGTGGACTATATGGAAGATATTGTTACGTACAAAATAAATCTGAAAGGGATTCCTATAAGGTGGAAAACATCATGAACAAAATGAATATATCAAATTTGTCTAATAAGAATTTTTCTTTTTTATCAGATGGAGAAAAACAAATTTCGCTCATTGCAAGGGCCTTAATCAAAAAACCGGAAATCTTAATCCTAGATGAACCAATCGCAAATTTAGATTATAAATCAAAGTTTTTTGTAGTTGATAAGATTAATGAATTATCAAAATTAAATACTAAAATTTTATGCGTCACTCATGATATCTCAACGATTACAAAAATTTATGATCGGGTCATAATGCTAAAAGATGGGAAAATAATTGCTGATGGAGATCAAAATAAGGTTATAAATAGTGAAAATCTTAATAAGTTATATGGTATTCAAGTAGAGGTAACTAAAAATAATGGACTTTGGAATATAAACAGATTATCTAAATAATAATTATGAAAATAGCTATCACAATAGCAATAAATACAAATTTTTTACTTTTTAAAAACGAAGAGGATTTTTTTTTAAATGAAGAAGATCCACATTTAGAACATACAATCTTACCTCCTAATGATCGATCTGAGACGAATGAAGAACTTCCACAATTAAAACAAACTCTATTTACGCTCATCTAAATATAATATTTATCAATTCTATCTATATTATATTCCTAAATACCATGTAAAGAAAAACTTCAGAAATGTAATGATAATGAGAATCTATTGCAATAAGTAGTTTTTTAGTGCATAATTGATAATAATTCTCATTATCATATTTAAATTAATGAATTTCCATAGTTATGGAGAATATCCGTCAAAATCAGTAAGGATAATAACTGGACAATCTGTATTAATAGACCCCTCATCAAGACCAAAAGGGACATGCCTAGAAGTTGAAAGTGGAATTGCTAGAGTTTATTGCCCTTGTGAAGAAACTGAAGGAATGACACTTGCATTTTTACAATCAGGAGATCAATTAAGGACGGATCTTTTATGTAGCGAGGGTGTCTGTGTTGAAGCACTAACAGATTTGTCTTTTCACAGCAATGTGAATATTGATGAGAATATTGGGTACGATGCAGTAAATGAATGGACTTTGCAACTTCTTAGGATTAGACACTTAGGAAATGCAGAACAGCGATTACAAGCCTTGTTCTCAATACTAGTTAATCGCCTAGGTAGAAGATGTGGCCAATGGTGTGAGTTACCTTTTAGGTTAACTCATGAAAGGATTGGTGAATTAATAGGTTCTACACGAGTAACATCAACAAGATTAATTTCTAAATTAAGATCATCTGAGTTATTAATAGCTCCTATTGGAACCCAAACAGTCAGTGTTGCTCCTTCTTTTATTGAAACATCGCCGCTATAAAAATATGAAGGAATCACAGTCAATTACTAACAACTTGTTAATGGAAGTTGATGTTTTATCGAATAGACTCAGAAATATCAAGCAATCTTACAAAACTACAGAAAATAAAGCATTGAAGGGAAGGTTATTTTCTGAAAACAAAAATATTTTTAAAAGAGTTAATGAAATTTATAAAATTGCTGAGCTATTAACTAAAAAGAATACTGAGAAAATTAACTTTTCTAATTTACTTTTCGAAAAAACCAAAAGAACATTGAATGAAAATAAATTTGAAAGTAATTTATTTTTTCTTTAAATCACTATCTATCAATAAGATTGCAGAAGGTTGATTAGAAGCAAACTTTACTTTGCCAAGTATATTTGCAAATTCATCTTCTGATTTTGTTTGAGCCTCAATGATTGGATCTAAAAATACATTGGTTCTTGTATCTGAAATTCTTTCGGAAATAGAATAAAGTTGTTGTAGAGATGAAGTTAAATCAGCCTCCATGTTGAAAGAATAAGAAATCAGATCCTCGATTGAATCCCATGATTGAACTGGTGCAGGAATTTCATCTAATTTTACATTTTGCCCTCTTGCGATTAAGTAATCAGCAAATTTTTGAGCATGTTCCATTTCACCCTGTGATTCACTTAGAAAATGAGACGCAAATCCATTTAAATCACGTTCTTGAAACCAAAGATATATAGAAAAATATTGAACATTGGCATATCTTTCCATTGTTAAATGTTCAAAAATATTATCCAATAAACTTTTGTCAATTGGCTGCGCGACAGCTCTTCCAGATGGACCAAAATTAATTAATTTCTTTACATTTAAATTATTTTCTTTCATTGCTTAATATGAAACTACTTAAATAATACAACATTTTGTATAAATTAGTAATTAATTAATCCTTTAAATTAAATTAAATAATATGATAATGAAAATCAATCGCAATACTATAAATGAATTTAGAATACAGTTTTTCTGAACTGCTATTAACTAATAAAATATATAAAAGTAAAAAAAAGAAATGTAAAAAGAAAAAATGCTCTAATTGGAAGGGTGGCAAGTGTAATTGCCTATAAAAAAAGTCTATATATACTCCTTATATGCTCCAGGATATAAAAAATAATAACTATTCTTATTAATAGAAAGAGAACATTTATCACCATTATTAAGGAGATTATTAATATCAGTTCTAACCCTTAATATGTTTCCATTAATAGTTACTTTATATATAAGAAATTCTCCAAGAAATTCTTTAGAAATAACAATAGCATCACCAGATTCTGACCTTTTAATTGAAATAAATTTAGGCGAAATTGACATACTTTTGATACTTGTATTTTTCAAATACTCTGTACTAATTATTTCACCTAAACAAGAAATATATGAATTACCATTTTTTTTGAGATTAATAATATTATTGCCCAAAATAAAACTACTAACAAATATGGTCTTGGGATTATTTAAAAGGTTAATTGGTGTATCAATTTGATGTATTTTCCCCTCATTCATAACGGCGACTTTATCGCAAATTGACATCGCCTCTTCGGGATCATGAGTAACCATTAATCCGCTAGAATTACAATCTTTTAGAATATTAGGAAGTTCACTTCTCAATTTTAGTTTGACATGCATATCAAGACTACAAAAAGGTTCATCTAACAAAATAAAATTTGTACCTGGAGCAAGAGCTCTCGCAATTGCAAGTCTTTGTTTTTGACCTCCAGACAATTCATGTGGGTACCTTCCAACAAAACTATCAAGACCAACAACATTTAATAAATAATCAACTCTAGATGTGTCTTTTTTGTTTTTTAAACCAAACATTACATTTTCCATAACAGTTAAGTGAGGGAAAAGTGCATAGTCTTGAAAAACCATACCAATATTTCTTTTCTCAGGACTAAGAATTTTTTTCCTGCTTGAAATTTCCTTATTATTTAAAGAAATCTTTCCTTTAGATGGATATTCGAACCCTGCAATTAATCTTAAAAGAGTAGTTTTTCCGCAACCAGAAGGACCAAGCAAACCTAACAATTCGCCATTCTCTATTTTAAGGTTAATTTCGTTTAATATCCAATGTGAACATTCTCGCTTATCGTATTTATGATGCAGATCATCAATTATTAACGCATCATTTTTCACTGAGTTCTTCTTATTTAAATATATTAAAGTAGCAGAAAATATTCACCTAAAATATCCCTTGTATAATTTTATACACCATTTAATTTAAATTTAATGAGAAAGTCTGAAAGAGCAGAAATAATACTCAAGGAACTCAAAAAGTTATATCCATCGCCTCCAATACCTCTTGATCATACAAATGCATACACACTTCTAGTCGCCGTAGTTTTAAGTGCTCAATCAACAGATAAAAAAGTTAATGAACTAACAAAAGACTTATTTAAGGTTGCAGATAATCCAGAAAAGATGGCAAAGCTAGGTATTAAAGGCATTTATGGATACATAAAATTTTTAGGTCTATCTAATCAAAAATCAAAGAACATTTATAACCTATCTAAACTCTTGATTGAGAAGCATAAAGGGATAGTCCCAGATTCTTTTGAGAAGCTTGAATCTCTTCCAGGGGTAGGTCATAAAACTGCATCAGTTGTAATGTCACAAGTGTTTAAAATTCCCTCATTCCCAGTGGATACGCATATACACAGGTTGTCACAAAGATGGGGTCTAACAAATGGAAATAGCGTAGTTCAAACAGAAAAAGACCTAAAAAAATTATTTCCTGTTAATGATTGGAATACTTTACATTTGCAAATAATCTTTTATGGAAGAGAATACTGCACAGCAAGAGGCTGTGATGGAACAAAATGTTATTTGTGTCGCACTCTTTATCCCAAAAGAAAAAAGAAATTTATATGTAAAAAGCCTTAAGAAATTTATATAATATTTAAATTAGTTTTTAATCATGAAAATAGCTATTTCTGGTGCATCGGGGAAAACAGGTTATAGAATTACCGAAGAAGCAGTTAAGAAAGGATATAAAGTAAGGCAAATCATTAGAAAGAATTCAAAAGTCCCAGAAGGACTAGAGAGTTTAGAAACAATTAGGGTTTCATTAGACAAAAAAGGAGAGCTTGATAAAGCTTTAAAAGATATTGATGCTTTGGTAATTGCGACTGGAGCGAGAGCATCATTAGATTTAACTGGTCCTGCAAAGGTTGATGCATTAGGTGTATACAGGCAATTAGAGAGTTGTAAAAGAGTTGGTATTAAAAGAGTTATTTTAGTTAGTTCCCTTTGTACTGGCAAATTATTTCACCCATTAAACTTATTTGGTTTAATTCTTATTTGGAAGAAATTAGGTGAAAACTTTCTACGAAATTCAAATTTCGAATGGACTATTATTAGACCTGGAGGATTAAAGGAAAATGAAGATATTAAATCAGAAAATATAAATTATTCAAAAGAGGATAATCAAACTAATGGATCAATCCCAAGAAGATTAGTTGCGCAATGTTGTATAGATTCTTTAAAAAATAAAGAATCCATAAATAAATTAATAGAAGTTACAAGTTCTAATGATAATAAAAAGATATCTTTTAAAAAAGCTATGCAAATGATTTAAAAGATGTAAATATATAAATTAAAACTATGAAAATAAATCCCAAAATTGACGCATTACAATTAATGCTTACTGATTTAAGGACTAGAAATGAGCCAATAAGACATAAAGCTGCATTTAAAGGCTGTCAACCAGAATTTCAAAGTCTTGTATCAAGATTAATAAAGCAGTTAGAGGATGAATTAGTTGCTGAAAAGCTTACTAATCGTGATAGTTAAAAAATTTAGATTACTTAAATGAAATTAAGTTATCCAATTTTGCTTGTTCTGAAAGTTCATCATATCCTCCAAAAAATTTATTATCCAAAAATATTTGAGGGAAAGTATTATGGCTACTTTGAGCCATTATTTCCTGAAAGCTCTCATCATTGTCTATTAAAGTAACTTCATGAGGGATAGATAAAGAATTAAGCAACCTAATTGCTCTTTTAGACCAAGGACAATCCTTTAAAATATATGCTTTTACACGAGATTCATTTTTTAATAAATCATTACTCGAGATATTAATAATTTTTTGTTCAAAAGAAAGTAATAATATATCAGTACCTTTTTTTACAATACATCCCTCCTCAAGATGCCCGCCAAAGACATTACATCCCTCATCTGCAAAACTCAAATGTAAATGAACATCTCCTTTATTAAAATGTCCATTTAAAGAAACTATCTCTAGATTTCCCTCAAATTTATTTATCTCTTGATTTCCAGGGCATTGAATACAAACTTTTCTAAGATTACCAACCACTCCAGAAACATACCCGTATAAATTATTCGATAAAGAATATTCTTTAATTGAATTTATCAAATCAGATTCTGGAGATAGCTTTAGGCTATGAGGCTGCATTAGATATAAGGAATTATCTCGTAATATAAAACATCATCAATCATAAAAAAAGTTGAGTTTATAATCTTTAGGATTCAGATTTAAATTATGTTTTACAATCTAGCATTAAAAACTATTTAAAATTTCACAAAATATAAGCTTGTTGAGAGTGTACTATATTTTTTATATACAAAAACTAATTTGTTATTAAGAAAAAAACTTAAAAATTTGGCATTGAATATTCCCAACTTATTATCGATATCTCGCCTTTTCCTTGCATTTCCATTAATACTTTTTTTAGAAACTAACAGACCTTTTTATGTCTTTATATTGATTATTATTGGAGGTTTAACTGATTATTTTGACGGGTTAATTGCAAGGAAATTTGATCTTAAAACCAGAATAGGAACTATCCTTGATCCCTTAAGCGATAAAATATTCTATTTAATTCCTTTAACCTTCCTTTGTAAAAATAATTTTATACCCTTCTGGTCTTTTTCATTAATATTATTTAGAGAATTTATTATCTCTAGCCTTAGGAACTCTGCAAAAGACGGTTTACCAGCATCTATGTTGGGTAAATTTAAAACATTTTTCTTTTTTATTTCAGTAATTACCTTCTTTACTCCATTAAAAATAAGCTTATTGAATAATTTGGCTTTAATTTTTTATTGGTTAGGATTCATCATGACTTTTGTGACTTTATTAGGCTATTTAAGAATTAAAAAGAATATTATCTGAATTTTCATCAAACCCCTCACTCTTTTTATTATTAAAATCTTTTGCAAAACTATCCTTTAAACCATTTAGTAAATCAAAAGTTGGGACCCAATCTAAATCACGTTTTATCTTAGAGATATCAGTCTGATAATGATTTAATCTAATTGGAAATCCCTTTCGAGATTTAGGATTTAATTTTTGATAATCAAATGTTCTTAAAGAAATCTCATTTTGGTTTAATCCAAGCACATTCGCACAGAAATAAATTAAACCCTTGATTGTTACTCCTTTTTCACCTGAACAGTTGTAAATATTATTTTTAGAATTTTCAAAATTGATGCACCTAATCATTACATCAGTTAGATCAGAAACATGACCCAGCTGAGTAATTAAAGACCCGTCACCAGGGAATGGTATAGATTTTTTAGTAAATAACCTTTCAAAAAACCAATTTTCAATTTTATTATAATTTCCTGGTCCATAAATATAAGTAGGTCTAAAACTTGTAAAAGGAATTTTTTGGTTTTTTAACCAATTTTCTGTCTCAAACTTTCCTTTGTGCCTACTATCTGGATCAATTGGATCAACTTCGGATAAGGGTAGTTCACAATTATCTTTATAAACACCTGCAGAGCTGACATATATATATCTCTGGAAAGAGTTATCTAAATTTTCTATAAGAAGTTTGCTTTGTTCTAACTCTCGTCCAGAAATATCATAAACAACATCATACTTTTTATTTCTTAGCTTGACGATATCTTCTGAATTATTTCTATCACCTTTAATTAAATTTGTTTTTTCAGGATTACTTTTATTTCCTCTCGTGAAAATATCAATATCATAATTTTTACTTAATAACTTTCCAACCAAAGACTTGCCAACAAATCTAGTGCCACCCATTACAAGAATTTTCATATTCAAAAAATATTTAACTGAAGTAGTAATCTTAAATAGAATTATATATTGAATAGTACTACTAATAAGTAATTAATGAAAAGGATGATTCTATGAACCTAATACCAGCAATTGATTTAATGAATGGTAAGTGTGTAAGGCTTTTTAAAGGCGACTTTAATAAAAGAAAAGACTTCACCAAAGAGCCTCATGAGCAAGCTAAATTTTGGGAAAGCGAAGGGGCAAAATATATACATATAGTTGATTTGGATGCTGCAAAAACTGGATCCCCAACAAACGATAAATCAATAAAAAAGATTGCAAAAACAATTAATATACCTATTCAAATAGGTGGAGGGATAAGGTCTCAAGAAAGGATAGAAAAATTATTTTCTTATGGTATTGAGAAAGTTATCATGGGAACCTCTGCAATAGAAAATAAAGAACTAGTTAAAGACTTATCAAACAAATTTCCTGGAAGAATAATTGTTGGGATAGATGCAAAAGATGGAAAAGTTAGTACAAGGGGTTGGCTTGAGCAATCTAATATTTTTGCCACAGATCTAGTAAAGGAGTTTTCTTCATTAAAAATTGCTAGTTTTATTGTTACAGATATAAATACAGATGGGACCTTAGAAGGGACAAATGAAGAATTCATAAATAGCATACTTGAAATTACAGATATTCCAGTAATAGCCTCTGGAGGTGTTGGTTCAATTTCTGATTTATTATCGTTAGTAAAATTTGAAAGCTCTGGACTCTTTGGAGTAATTGTAGGTAAAGCTCTATATGAAAATAAATTCACGATAAACGAAGCGAATAATGTATTGTCATCAGAGAGATTAAATGACTTTGATTTAAACAGAAATTATTACGCTTAAAAGAGTATAAAAATTGATTTAAGGCTGGTGTTTACAGTAATTGTTAGTTAATTTTGTATAAGAGATAAGAAATCTAGTCTTGGAATTAATTTCAAAAAAATCGATATTGATTATTGCTCCAAGCTTAATAGCAGAATCTTTATCGCTTAAATTAACATCACTAGACCAAAATTTAGACATTAATTTTAATAATGGGACAGGAGATAAAACTCCGGATTTAGTTATATGGAATGTTCTTAATTTCCAATCAGAAGATCTTATAAGGTTAGAATTATTAAAATTGAGAGAAAGATATGATGAGTCAAAGTTTCTTATAATTCTCTCTGGCGAACTTTTTTATGAAGTAAATACCCCTCCATCGTTAAATGCTGAAGGTTTACTTTTAAATCCCAGTGCAGAAAAAGTTCTTGAATCTATTGATACCATTTTAAATGGAGGAAGGGTATTTGATATTGAAAATAATTCCCGAGTTCAATTAAACAAAAATAAGCCTCTCTCTTTTAGTCAAAAAATTCTAACTTCAGGTCTTAAACAAATAGATTCTGAAATTAATTATATATTCAAATATGTAAACTCTGATTCAACACCAGAATTTTATAAATTTATTTTAAAAGGAAGATTAAGAGAACTTATTACTGCAAAATCTTTTCTAATTTTCTTATGGGGTAATTCACTAGAACTTTATACAGAGGCAGTTTACACCGAAAATAAAATTAATATTGAAAATAAGAATACTGTATTCATTAAAGATAAAAACACTACAGAAATATGGAATTTAATTTTAGATAGACTAAAAGAAAGGTATAGCTCAACTAACTTACAGGTTGAATTTAATAATTCATCAATAATTCTCTCTGGGATAAAAAAAGAATTCATTTCACGACTAATTTGCAAAATGTTAGAAGAGTTAGATAATTTAGTAAAAAATATTAAGGAAAACTATAAGGAGAAAGATTTTAAAGATGATTTAAATTCCCTTATAAAAGAACTTAAAGTTAATACAATTTCAAATATCACAGACAGCTATTTTCGATTAAAAAAAGGAGGCCAATCTATTTCAATAAATGATTTTATTTATAGTGAAGTAAGTTGCGAAGAGATAGATAGAGAATCACATGAATCAATAATGTTTATTGAGCCAATTATTAAAAATGAAGCTCTTGACTATGATGGGAAATTACTCCCTCTATATGAAACAGAATCGTTTTTGATACTTGAAAATATAATTTCAAATTGGACAATAAGGAACTGTAATTTATTAGCTTCTGAAATCTTTAATATTTGTTCTTCTTGGCCTGAATTAAGGACTGTACTCATAAATCCCGAATTACAATCGACAAGAAATTTTGAAAGATTTAGAAATAATATTAATAACTACAATCGCTGGCATGACTATATTTATTTACCTATCTACCTGTATGAGAGTAAACGAGAATATATTGATATTATCAATAAAAAATTTACCCGATACTTTAAAAATGAAAATAGGGAGAAAGAATTAGAGAATCTAGAATGGCTACAAAAACAAGTTACATTGTTAGTTGAGATAAGAGATGCCGTAGCACCGCAGTTAGAAGTTGCTGTAAAATATATCGGTAATCTTTTCGTAACTTTTCTTACAAAGGTCGTTGGCAAAGCTATCGGTTTAGTTGGGAAAGGAATCCTTCAAGGATTAGGAAGATCAAGTTCAAAGTAAGTTTTTAAACTTTAATGAAAATAATTCAATGGATCCTAATAGCATTAATTTTCTTAAGTCCATATAAAGCAAATGCCTCTAGAGATACTGATAGTTACGATGGCAACATCTTTCCTATATACGCAGGTAATGGGGCTATAGTTCCTCCCCAGACAACTCTACAGGAATCATTAAAAAATAAAAGAGTCGCAGTTTTATTTTTTTATCTTGACGATAGCTCAGATAGTAAAGCTATGGCTCCGATAATATCTGGTTTAGATTTAATATGGAGAAATAACATAGATATCATTGCTCTAACTACTGATGAATTACAGGATAAAGAAAAGTCTGATCTTAGAAATGAACCTAATTATTATTGGAACGGATTAATACCACAAACCATTATTTTAAATAGTGATGGTGAAGTTAAATATGATAAAAATGGAATGCTTAATATCGATGAATTAAACAAAGTTATAGGAGAACTTAAAGGAATTGATATAGAAGATACGACATTTTCTGTAGAAAGTTTTAATGAATACAACAGTATCATTTCTGAAAAAAAAGATAAAAATAAAAATTAATTTAAAAAATGATATTAATAATTATCCCCTTAGTTCTTTTAATTTTTTTAATTCTTTCAGATTTATATATTAAAAACTCGCCCAAATCAAAGTTAAATCTGGTACCTATAAATTACAAAATCAAAAAAAAGGAAGGTTTAAACGAATTAATTATTGATTTAAAAATAACTAATAAAAGTAAAACCAAAGAGACTATGGTATCTAATATAAATTTTGAATTAGATTTTTTTAAAAGTAAAGGTAACGAATATTGCCATAATTTTAATTATCGAGAAGATATTTATATATATGAAAATAATAAAATTAAGAACTTAAATAATTACTGGCCAACAACAATTATCAAGTCAAATTCAGAATTATTTGTAAGAATCATATATAAATTTAGCAATAACAATTTTAGAAAAAAAATAAAATATCTATGGTTAAAAGTATTTTGGGAGAACTATGGACATTTTGGTATTTCAAATAATAAGGATTGTTTGTTAATTAATTTAGATGGTCAAAAACAAAGGCCGAGAGAAGTTTTTGAAATTCCAATAAATAATAAATATAAAGCTTTTGCTATTAAAACTGATTTACTTGGTTGCTTTGATAACCCAGTAAGTACTGTGATTGAATACTGCAAAGGAATTGTAGAAAAAAATGATATTTTAACAATCGGCGAGAGTCCGCTAGCGATTATGCAAAATAGATATATTTCCCCTCAAAATTTAGAATATAGTTTATATTCGAAAGCTTTATGTTATTTTTTTCACCCTACAAGCAGTCTCGCAACAGCTTGCGGCATGCAATTATTAATAAATAGAATCGGAGTTACAAGAATAACCTTTGCACTATTTGTTGGATTTATTTTTAAATTAGTTGGTATTAAAGGTATGTTTTATAGATTAACTGGTTCAGAATCATCCCTCATTGATGATATAAGCGGTACAGTTACACCTTATGACAAGAGTATAGTTATAGGTCCTCTCAATGCGGATTTATTTTGTAAGGAGGTCTCTAACTATCTAAATATAGATGTTGCTGTTGTCGATGTTAATGATCTTGGAGGTGTGAAAGTCTTAGCTAGTTCAAATAAAAAAGTAAATAAAATACTCAAAAGAAACTTAATATCTAATCCAGCTGGCAATGGAGATGAAAAAACCCCTATAGTATTAATAAGAGAAAAAAAGTAAATGAAAAAAGAAACCTCTTATTCTTTTCAATCTAAAAAAGGAATGGAAGTAACTTTTGAAGAACTTCATATAAGGCACATTAATCTTTTAATTGATATAAAAAATAAGGAATTGAATAATTGGTTTTTAAAAATGGCAATTATAAATACCTTTGATGACTTTAAAATTTTTTTAAATAATCTTAAGAAAAATAAAAATAAATGCATAATTGCTAAATATGGAAACGATATTATTGGTTATTTGAATATTTTTCCTTTAAACAAAAAAGAGACTTGCTTAAAAATATCTAAGCCCAAGTTGATTAACAACAAGTGTTCTTTAACAGATAAACAATTAACTTTAGGATTGATAAAAAAATCTATCTCAATAAAAGACATCAAAACTTCAAGTTGGATAATTAACGCTGATATAAATAATGTTGACCTCATTTCAAGCTCAAGAGAATTAGGTTTTCAACCGTTAGGAGAGATAATCCTTTGGGATGGTTCTGATCTAAATAAATCTATAAATCAAAATAGTAATTCCTATGAATTAATAAATGAATTCGAAAACATTAATCAACAAAATATATTAAAACTAGTTAATTTCATAAGATCAAATCAATCTCCTTTAATAAGAAATATTTTAGATTTTGATCAAGACGACATTCTCAAAAGAAATAACTCTAAGAGTGGTGCTTTAACATATCAAAATTCAGTTTTATGTACAATTTTAAAAGATATTAATTATCAAAATGAAGAAATTTATACTTTAACTATAAGTAGATATTGGGATAAGAGATTCAATTCTATTTTAAAAGAATTTATAAAAAGATTTTTTGAAAAATCACCTGTTTCATATTTAAAAACCTACAAAGAAAATTCTCAATTAAATCTTTTTCTCGAAGAATGTAATCTCAAAGAAAAAAATCAAGAAATAATTCTTATCAGGAACACAATAGTTAAGAATGAAGCCAAACAAGTAAATAAAATAAATCAATCTTTAGAATCAATCTTTAAAAAATTAAGTCCACAAGGTAATCCATATCCATCTCCTTTTCCATTAAAAACAAAGTGAAATTTTGCAAACCCAAACCCAAGTCAATTTTGAGTTTGGACATAGGTACCAAAAGAATAGGATTAGCTTATTGTGATCCCCTCTGCATAACATCAAATATACTTCCAGCAGTAAAACGGTTTGAAAATAATCAAGAGATTAAAATCATTAGAAATTATATAAATGAATTTAATTTGACTGGGTTTATTGTGGGTATTCCACTAGATGAGAAAGGTCAAATGACCAATCAAGCTATTGACTGTAAAAATTATGGTCAATTACTTTCAAATGAATTAAAGCTTCCATTTTCTTACGTCAACGAACATAGTTCAACTTGGGAATCTTCAGATAGATTTGGAATAAAAAAAGATAAATCAGGATTGATTGATAGTTTTTCAGCAAAAATAATACTTGAACAATGGATCGAAGAGGGTCCTGAATTAGAAGAAATAGCTGGTAAACTTCAGATAAAATATTAGTATTAAAAAGAATAGATAATTTTTAAATGAAAGAAGCCAATTCAAATGATAATTATGATGCACAGACTCTTTTATTAAATGACTCAAATGGAAACGAGCTATTTTGTTATCTTGAACAATTAGTAAGTGTTGAAGGCCAAGAATATGCTTTATTAACGCCAGTTGATACTCCAGTAAGTCTTTTTAAGATAAATGAAAAAGATGAGCCTGAACTAATTGAGAAAATAGATAAAAATGAACAAATACTAAAAAATGCTGAGGCAGTTCTTCAAGAACATGATTTAAGACTTATCAGATCAGCAGTTACATTAACAGTATCAGGAGAACTTGAAGAACCAATTTACGATGAATTGGAAGAAGATTACGTCGATGATGATAGTGAGAGTTATGAATTGCTCGTTAACTTTAATCTTTTTGACCAAGAATATGGCTTATATATTCCACTAGATCCTTTTTTTATTGTGGGAAAATTAAAAGACAAAGGTGCCTTATTAGTTGAAGATGATGAGTTCGATAAAATTCAACCTTTGATTGAAACTGAGCTTGAAAAAAGTAGTTCTTGAAATAAATGAGATCTATCCTAAAAGTCAATTGGGATTCAAACTTACCAATATATAATATTTCTCAATCTGAGCTGCAAAAAAAAGGAATTAATTCATTATTGCTAGACGTGGATGGAACTCTAGTAAATAGAAAATCAAATATGATCCCAAAAGCTGTAAAAAATTGGATTATAGAATCTAAAAAACTTTTCTCCTTATATCTAATAAGTAATAATCCATCAAAAAAAAGAATCGCAAAAATAGCGAAAGAATTAAATTTAAGGTATAAATACAATGCATCAAAACCAAGAAAAAAAGTAACTTTGTCTGCTATCAAAGAAATTGGCAGAGAGCCAAAAAATATAGCCATTATTGGCGACAGAATTTTTACAGATATTATTGTTGGGAATAGATGTGATATAAAAACAATATTAGTTAAGCGATTAAATAGAGATGGCTTGCCTATTAAATTTAATTTAACTTTGACAATAGAAAAATTAATTTCTCATTTTATAAAATGAAAACTTGGGTTATAAAAATTGGTACTAGTATTTTAAGAGGAACAGAGGAAGCATCTACTGAAGAAGTTATTGAAACCCTTTCTAGAGCCTTTACAAGTTTTCTTTCAAAAGGAAACAAATTAATTTTAGTAACTAGTGGAGCCGTAGGATTAGGTTGCCAAAAATTAAATATTAAAACGAGACCAAATGATTTAAGTACCCTTCAAGCTACTGCTGCAGTAGGTCAAGTTAATTTAATGTCCTTATACGATAAAGTATTTAATAAATTAGGTCATAATATTGCTCAAATTTTAATAACTAAAGCTGATTTCAATTCACGAGAATCCTTTAATAACGCTTCTAAAACTTTAAAAAAATTAATCGATTTGAATGTTATTCCAATAGTTAATGAAAATGATACCGTAGCAAATGAAGAGCTTAAATATGGAGATAATGATACCCTCTCTGCTTTAGTTGCCTTAGCTATAAATGCTAACAAGCTTATTTTATTAACCGATATTGAAAATCTATACTCAAAAGATCCACGTAATAATAAAGATGCGCAACCTATTAAAGAAGTTCATAATAGTGAATTAAAAGAAATTAAAGATAAAAATATTCAAAACTCTCATAATGAATGGGGAACAGGAGGAATTTCTACAAAATTAATTTCTGCAGAAATAGCCACAAAAGGAGGAGTTGAAGTCCAACTAGTTGATGGAACTAATAAAAAAAACTTAATTGAAATTTTTCATAATAATAAAATTGGAACTTTATTTTATCCAGTAGAAAAACCTATAGGGAACAAAAAAAGTTGGCTTTCACATGCAATTCAAACAGTTGGGAAAATTACTTTAGATGATGGTGCTTCTTTTGCAATTAAAAAAAAAGGTGCCTCACTTTTAGCGGTTGGCGTTAAGAAAGTAGATGGAAATTTTACGGTTAATCAGGCAGTTAAAATCGTGAATACAAATGATAAAGAAGTTGCAAAAGGTTTAGTATCAGTAAGTAGCGACAAATTAAGAAGTATCTTAAATAATAAAGAAAATAACAACTCCTCGATAATTGTCGTACACAGAGATGTTCTTGCTCTCTCTTAAAAAAAAATTAAAACTGAAAAATGCTTTTAAGTGATTTAGTTGATCTAATAAAAAAAGGAAATTCAAATTTTATTAGTGCCAATATTTACGAAGATTTAAATATAGATGATGCTGCCTCATTAGATGCTGCAGTTAAACATCAAATATCTTTTTTAGAAGAAAATAATATACTTAAAGAAAAATTAGATCAAACTAAAGCATCAGCAATAATAACTACTAACAACGATGAAATCATTAGTGCCCTAAAGAAACTCAATATATCAAACATAATCGTTAAAAATCCAAGAATTGCATTTGCAGAAGTACTGGATTGTTTATATAAAACTATCAATTTCAAGCCAGGAATTCACGCTTCAGCGGTTATAGATAAAACAGCAGTAATTGGAGCAGATTGCAATATTGGACCTAATGTTTATATTGGAGAAAATACTATAATTGGTAATAATAATCATATCCTTCCTGGATCATCAATTTTAGGCAATGTTCGAATAGGAAATAATAATATAATTCATCCAAATTGTGTTATTTACGAAAATACCACTCTAAAAGATAATTGTGTAATCAATTCAAATTCTGTTATTGGATCAGAGGGATTTGGTTTTATTCCTAAAAATGGCAAATGGGTAAAGATGCCTCAAAAAGGTGGTGTAAAAATAATGAGTTTTGTAGAAATTGGAACGAATTGTTGTATTGATAGACCCGCAGTTGGATTTACTTTTATTGATGAGGGAACAAAGTTGGATAATTTAATACAAATAGGTCATGGAGTTAAAATTGGAAAGAATTGTGCATTTGCAGCACAAGTTGGTATTGCTGGAGGAGCAAATATTGGAGATGGTGTTATTTTGGCAGGGCAAGTAGGAGTAAATAATAGAGTAAAAGTTGGTAATAATGTCATAGCAAGTTCAAAATGCGGAATCCATTGTGACATAGAAGATGGCAAGGTAATTAGTGGTTTCCCCGCAATGGAAAATAAATCCTGGCTAAGGAGTTCAAGTATTTTTAAAAAATTACCAGAATTGGCAAAAAAACTTAGACAATTAGACAAGCAATAATTTATTGTTCTATTAAACAAAAATTTAAATGAAGAAATATAAGATTGTTTTATTGTCAGGAGACGGAATTGGACCAGAGATTTCAGAAGTTTCAAAAAAAGTTTTAAAAAAGCTTTCAAAAAATCATAATTTCGATATTGAGATTAATAAAAAATTGTTTGGAGGGATAGCTTATGAAAAATATGGAACTCCTGCTCCTGATGAGACACTGGATCAATGTAAAAAAAGTGATGCTGTACTTTTAGCATGTGTTGGAGATGTTAAATATGACTCTCTTGCAAGAGAATTAAGGCCAGAAAGTGGGTTACTAAAGTTAAGATCTACCCTAAACCTTTTCGCAAATATCAGGCCTGTCAAAATAAGAAAATCTCTCTTAGATGCAAGTACATTAAAAAAAGAAATCGTTGAGAATGTAGATCTTATTGTTGTAAGAGAATTAATAGGGGGTATTTATTTTGGGAAACCAAGAGGACATATAACAAATACAAAAATCCCAAAAGCTTTCAATACAATGGTTTATGATTCGGCCGAAATAGAGAGAATAACGGAAATAGCAATAAAAATTGCTAACCAAAGAAATAAAAAAATATGTTCTATTGATAAATCAAACGTTCTTGAGGTTAGTCAATTGTGGAGAGATACAGTTCTAAATATCACCTCAAAAGATAAAAATATATCTCTAAGCAATATGTACGTTGACAATGCAGCAATGCAATTGGTTAGAGATCCTAGTCAATTTGATGTGATTTTAACTAGTAATTTATTTGGTGATATTTTAAGCGATTTAGCTGCAATGTTAACTGGTTCTATTGGTATGCTTCCATCTGCTTCTCTAAACAATAATGGTCCAGGAGTTTTTGAACCGGTTCATGGTTCGGCTCCTGATATAGCTGGTAAAAACATAGCGAATCCTATAGCAATGCTTTTATCTGCTTCCATGATGTTAAAAATTGGATTAAATGAAGAAGAAGCTGCAGAAAATTTAGAAACTGCCATTGATAAAGTTTTATCAAAAGGATTTAGAACAGCAGATTTAGCTGATGGATCTTCTGAAGTTTTATCTTGCAGTGAAATCGGAGATAAAATAATGGATGAAATTTAAAAAAAAATTAATAAATAAAAAAATATTTTTAAGTAAAACATAAAGTTGGCATATGACCTGTCAGAATCATGAGATATTGTTTTTAAAAAATGTCAAAACGTCATCCAGTAGTCGCTGTAACAGGATCTTCAGGAGCAGGAACAAGTACAGTAAAAAGAGCCTTTGAGCATATTTTTGCCAGAGAAGATATTGTTCCCGCAGTTGTAGAAGGTGATAGTTACCACAGATTTGAAAGAATGCCTATGAAAAAAGCTATGGCAGACGCTCTTTCAAAAGGTGAAAATTTCTCTCATTTTGGTCCAGAGGCTAATCTTTTTGACAAGCTAGAAGAACTTTTTAAAATCTATGGTGAAACTGGAGGAGGAAAGAAAAGATATTATCTACATAGTCTTGAAGAAGCAGAAGAACATAATACAAGACTTGGTACATCCTTAGAACCTGGGCAATTTACTCCATGGGAAGATATTCCTGAGGGAACAGACGTACTTTTTTATGAAGGTTTGCATGGCGGGGTAGAAAGTGATGGATACAATGTGGCATCTTATGCTGATTTACTTGTTGGTGTTGTTCCGATAACAAATTTAGAGTGGATTCAAAAAATCCATAGAGATAACGCAGAAAGAGGTTACTCAGCGGAAACCATTGTGGATACTATATTAAGAAGGATGCCTGATTATATAAATCACATTTGCCCACAATTCAGCAAAACCGATATAAATTTTCAAAGAATTCCCACAATTGACACTTCTAATCCTTTCATATGCAGGAACATCCCAACTCCTGATGAGAGCTTTGTGATCATACATTTCAGAAAAGGGGCAAGAGAGAAATGGGGGATTGATTTTCAATACTTGCTTGGAATGATTAACGATTCATTTATGTCAAGTCCAACAAGTATCGTTGTAAATGGAGGGAAAATGGGTTTTGCAATGGAACTTATTCTCACTCCGATAATTCATAAAATGATTGAGGAAAAAAATAAATAATAATTAATTTTCGATTATCAACTCAAATCATTATATTTTTTTTATTTTGAGGAGTTTTTAATCTAGAAGATCTCAAATTTTTATATATCTTTCTTGATAAAAGTACCTTATTTAGATTTAAATAGAAAAAACAGGAAACATTGTGTCATTAATCGACTGGTTTGCCGCAAGGCGTAAAGATCAATTTGTTGGGAAAGTTTCGCAAGATACTGATGAGGGAGATGGTTTGTGGGTTAAATGTTCAGAATGTTCGCAAGTAGCCTATAGAAAAGACCTAATTTCAAATTTCAATGTTTGTAGTAATTGTGGACACCACAATAGGATTAATAGCGATGAAAGGGTAAATATAATTGCTGATAAAAATTCATTCGAAGAGTTTGATAGTTCACTAAGTCCTACAGATCCTTTAGGTTTTAAAGATAGAAGATCATATGCTGATCGAATTAAAGAAAGTCAAGCAGGTACAGGTTTAAGAGATGGAGTCGTAACAGGTATCTGTTCTATAAATTCAATGCCTTTAGCATTAGCTGTTATGGATTTTAGATTTATGGGAGGATCCATGGGTTCAGTAGTTGGTGAAAAAATTACAAGGATAATTGAAAGAGCAACTTTAGAAAATTTTCCAATTCTCATTGTTTGTGCATCAGGAGGAGCAAGGATGCAAGAAGGCATGTTAAGTCTCATGCAAATGGCAAAAATATCTGGAGCACTAAAAAAACATAAAGAAAAAAACCTTCTTTATATGCCCTTATTAACTCATCCAACCACTGGGGGGGTAACAGCAAGCTTTGCAATGTTAGGTGATTTAATTTTGGCGGAACCTAAAGCTCTTATTGGATTTGCTGGAAGAAGGGTTATAGAACAAACATTAAGAGAAAAATTACCCGATAATTTTCAAACAGCTGAATATCTGCTTGAGCATGGTTTTGTTGATGTAATAGTTAAAAGGAAAGATCTCAAGGATACTCTGACTAAAATTTTAAAAATTCATGGTGTAAAAGAACTTACAAAAGCAAATATATAATATGAGAATTGTTTCAAATTTCTTTTATTTTTCTTTAAGCCTTTTATTTTTTATTTTAAATTTTGCTCCATATTCTTATGGAATAGGAAATGTTGACTGGGTCCTATTAAAAGAGAATAATGAAGGGAAAGAATGGATTGATAAAGGCAGTATTAAGCCGCTTCCAAATGGTGAAATAAGTGTCTTAACAAAGTTCTTTAAAAATCCAACTAATTCTAATGATGGAGAGTTATCACTTTATGTAATGAGAATTAATTGCGATGAAAAAAAGTTCAAAGATACTTCCATAAATGGAATACCTCAATTCAATTCAAAATGGCAAACTTCTAATAATGATGAACTGATAGATATAGTTATTGAAAATAGCTGTTCAGAGCTTATAAATCGATAAGAATGAATTTTAAAAATAAAAAATTAAAAATAGCAGTCGCTGGACTAGGGTTTGGTAAAAAAGTTCATTTAGAGGCATTAAAAGAGTCTGATTACTTAACTCCTGTAGCTATTTATCATTATGCGAAAAAGCAAAAATCAATTCTAGAAAAAGAAACTGGATTAGATTTTTATCATAATTGGGAAGACTTAGTTAAATCTCAAGAAATTGATGGAATTATTATTGCTACCCCTCCCGAATCAAGATTTAAATTAGCAAAACAAGCTCTTGAGAATAATAAAAACTTGCTATTAGAAAAACCCGTTTCAATATCGTCCTCTGAAATAGAAGAGCTTCAGAGAATATCTTTGATTAATAACTTAAGTGTATGTATTGATTTCGAATATAGAGCAGTACCCCTTTTTCTTCAGACAAAAAAACTTATTGATGAAAATATTTTAGGAGAAATATATTTAGTCAAATTAGATTGGTTAATGGGAAGCAGATCCGATACCAAAAGAGCTTGGAATTGGTATTCTCTGGAAGATAAAGGTGGAGGAGTTCTTGGCGCTTTAGGTACTCATGCATTCGACATGTTGAATTGGTTTTTTGGAGAATCAATAAATGTATCTAGTAAGTTAGCAACAGCAATCAAAAAAAGACCTTTACCTAATTCATCTGTTTTAAATGATGTTACTAGCGATGATGTTTGTCTGGCTAATATAGAAATATCAAACTACAGCTCCAATCTTATTCCATGTCAAGTATCTTTATCATCGATTTCTAAAAACGGTAGAGGATTTAGTTTAGAAATATATGGAAGCGCAGGTTCACTTATTCTTAAAAGCGAGAACCAAAAAGATTATGTACATGGTTTTAATTTGAAATATTCAAACAACGAAAATAAAATACAAAATTTAACTGCAGATTCAATTTTTAATTTTGAAAAAACGTGGACTGATGGGAGAATAGCTCCAGTTTTGAGAATTCAAAATTTATGGGCTGAGAGTATAATTAACAAAACACCCGTAGTCCCAGGCTTATGCGAAGGACTTGCTAGTCATAAAGTTTGCGAAGCCATAAGAGAATCTTCGAAAAGCGGATTAAGGATCCAAATTTAAGACTATACACTTATAAGTAGCAATTATCACCCGATAAAGTATTGGATTGATTTTATTTTTTTTTCATATTCTGGAAAAATCAATTGAACTGATTTATTAAAGAATGGCTTTAAATTATTACAAAAATGAGCTTAAAGAAAATGCTCAATTACTAGCTTCTAAAGGGAAAGGGATATTAGCGGTAGATGAATCCACTAAAACAGTAGGTAAAAGACTCGCTGGAATTGGCGTTGAAAATACTGAAGACAATAGGAAGGCATATAGAGGAATGCTTTTTACGACAGAAGGTCTTGGTAAATATATAAGTGGAGCAATCCTATTCGAAGAAACTCTTTATCAGAAACACCAAGATGGTGAGTCTATGGTTAAGAAACTAAATGATTTAGGTATTATTCCAGGTATAAAGGTCGATAAAGGTCTAAATCCACTTCCTGGAGGAGGGGATGTAGAAACTTATTGCTCTGGCCTAGATGGGTTAGTTGAAAGAGCCGCGAAATATTATGAACAAGGTGCAAGGTTTGCAAAGTGGAGAGCAGTTCTGCAAATTACAAATGATGGTTGCCCTTCAAAACTCTCAATTCAAGAGAATGCTTGGGGGTTAGCAAGGTATGCAAGATCAGTTCAAGAATCTGGTTTGGTACCAATAATTGAACCTGAAATCTTAATGGACGGCGATCATACTATTGAAAAAACTGCTGAAGTCCAAGAAGAGGTAATAAAGCAGGTCTATATTGCCTGTCAAGCAAATGGAGTTTTTCTAGAAGGAACACTATTAAAACCTTCTATGACTGTCAATGGAGCAGATTGTCAAACAAAGGCTGATCCTATAGAAGTTGCTGAAATGACGATCAGAACTATGGAAAGATGCGTTCCTGCCTCTGTTCCTGGAATAGTTTTCTTGTCAGGAGGGTTAAGCGAAGAAGCTGCCTCTGTTTATTTAAATAATATGAACACTCTTTACAGGAAAGCTTTATGGAATGTTTCATTCTCCTATGGAAGAGCATTACAGCATTCATGCTTAAAGGCTTGGAAAGGAAGCGACGTTGAAGGAGGTCAAAAAGCATTAATAGCAAGGGCTAAAGCAAACTCTGAAGCTTCAAAAGGTGCCTATGTAGCAGGATCTCAACCTTCATCTGATGAGCAATTGTTTGTAGCAGGCTACACTTACTAAATAAAAAATTCTAAAAATATACTCTGGGCCATAAAATTAGTTCCTTTAATTTAGTATTTTGTATATCTAATGACGTGACATTTGATACCTCTTTATACTAAACTCTCGGAAACATATGCTTTATATAGCATTTAACTTATTTTAATTATGGCCCTCGTTCCACTAAGACTACTTTTAGATCACGCTGCTGAGAATGGTTACGGTATTCCAGCTTTCAATGTTAATAACCTTGAGCAAGTTCAAGCAATCATGGAAGCAGCATATGAAACAGATAGTCCTGTAATCCTCCAAGCTTCAAGAGGGGCAAGAAATTATGCAGGAGAAATTTTCCTACGTCATCTAATACTTGCCGCTACAGAAACATATCCTAATATTCCAGTTGTAATGCACCAAGACCATGGTAATGAGCCCTCAACATGCTATTCAGCAGCAATAAATGGTTTTACATCAGTAATGATGGATGGTTCTCTAGAGGCAGATGCAAAAACACCCGCTAGTTACGAATATAATGTTGCAGTTACTAAAAAAGTAGTAGATTTTGCTCATTCAGTTGGAGTTAGTGTCGAAGGAGAGTTGGGTTGCTTAGGTTCATTAGAAACAGGAAAAGGTGAAGCAGAAGATGGTCATGGATTTGAAGGTGAACTTTCTACAGATATGCTTTTAACTGATCCTGATGAAGCGGCAGATTTTGTTGCAAAAACAAAAGTTGATGCACTAGCAATTGCTATAGGGACAAGTCATGGTGCATATAAATTCACAAGGAAGCCTACAGGAGAAGTTCTTGCAATAAGCAGAATTGCTGAAATCCATAAAGCACTTCCAAATACACATCTTGTAATGCATGGATCTAGTTCAGTGCCTCAAGAATGGTTGGATATCATTAACAAATATGGTGGTGAAATTCCTCAAACTTATGGTGTTCCTGTTGAAGAGATTCAAGAGGGAATAAGAAATGGAGTCAGGAAGGTCAACATTGATACCGATAATAGGCTTGCTTTCACTGCAGCCGTAAGAGAGGCAGCATTTGCTGATAAGGCAAACTTTGACCCAAGACATTTCAACAAACCTGCTAGAAAATACATGAAGCAAGTTTGTCTTGACAGATATAAGCAGTTTTGGTGCGAAGGTCAAGCAAGTAAGATCAAGCAAAACAGTACCAATTACTTTGCTGATCTTTACGCTAAAGGTGATTTAGATCCAAAAGTTAAAGCTACGGTTTAATTTCTTCCCAAATTAAATAAAAAAAGACCTCCAAAATTGGGGGTTTTTTTATTCCAATATTAATGATTTTAATGTAAAGAGACCATCAGTCCCACCAATTGTCTCGTCACATGCACGCTCTGGATGAGGCATTAAACCAAGAACATTTCCTTTTTCATTAGTTATACCTGCGATATCGAATGAAGATCCATTAGGATTATTTTTATATCTCAAAGCGATCAATTCTTTGTCTACAAGTTTTTTTAAAGTATCAGAATCACAATGATATCTTCCTTCCCCATGTGCTATGGGTAACTTAATAGTTTGTTTCTCACCTTTATTATTAAACCAACCTCCTTTTGAAGAAACAATATCAAGTTCAACGTCATCACAGATAAAATTAAGATTTTTATTTGCAACAAGAGCACCAGGCAAAAAGCCTGATTCTGTCAAAATTTGAAACCCATTACAAATTCCTAAAACTCTTTTTCCGCTTTTAACAAACTCATCCAAGGCATTAATTAATGGGGAGAATCTCGCAATTGCTCCGCATCTTAAATAATCACCATAGCTAAATCCTCCAGGTAAAACTATTGCATCCACGTCACTTAAATCTGAAGACTCATGCCACAAGTATTTTGTTCTTATGTCTAAACAACCTTCCAATGCCCACGAAACATCACGATCACAATTAGAACCAGGGAAGACAACGACTCCTACAGTAAAATTATCCATCTTATAATTTTTCTAAGGAATACTCATAATCTTCAATAACCGTATTTGCGAATAACCTATCACACAATAAATCAATTTTTTCTCTTACTTCGTTTTCACCATTACCTTCTATTTTTACTTCAATCATTTTTCCTATACGTAGTGATTTTATTCCCTCGGCTCCAAGTTTTATAGAAGCAGATTTGGTAGCTTCTCCTGCTGGATCTAAAACTGAGGGTCTTAGTCTTACAAAAACTTTTACAGCAAATTGGTCCAATTAAAAATTAATTTCTATTAGAAGATTAGTTTAAAATTTAATAAAAAGTACTCTTAATTAATAAACAAATATTTTTACCTTAGGGTTTTCTGAGTTATTAAATGTTTATGTAGCCTTTACCAAAACAAACTAAGCAAGTTCTTCTAGAATTTTCAGGTGTTTTAAAATTTCCTGCCCCTCCACATTTTGAACATTTTATTTTATCAATTGATGTAACGTCTTCAGAGATTATATGTTTTAAAGCAATTTTTGGATTTTTCATCTTGGACTGTTTACTGTAGTAATTATCCCGACAGCTAACTATAAAGTCAAATTGCTATTCTTGGGTCACTTAAAATCTTAAATTTCTCTTTAATTTTTCTTTTGAAAGTTTTTATAGATTTTTCATCAAAGGAAATTATTACTAATTCAAGCCCAGCATTATCCTTTGGTCTCCAACAATTGTCTGGAGCTTCTTCAAACCAAGTATTAATTTTCTTTCCAACAATTTGTATTTGTAAAGGCAATAATTTGTTTGGTATCCAAATACGTCCTTTTATTCGAAGAATGTTTAATTCATCCAAGATTTTTGACATCTCCTTTTCAAAGTCATTTTTTTCAAGGAAATAATTTAATTTAAATGAATCTGATAAAAGCTCAACATGATTATGATCATGTTCTTCAGTTAAAAATTCTTTATAAGTTTCTTTTTTAAAATTAAAATCAAATAGATAATTTAAATCAATTTTGCCATTCTTGGATTTAAGGACTGGTGTAGATGAGTTTAGACTTCCTTGAATTTTATTTTTTACAACGTCAAACTGATCATCATTTAAGATATCTGATCTAGAGACTAAAACGATATCAGAAACTTCTAGTTGCTCCTCAAAAAGTTCATCTATAGTGGCATTGTGATCAATTTTATCTGTTTCATTATATTGTTTTGTTACTTTATTTAAATCATTAATTGGTGAACCATGAAGCATTGATTCTCCATTAACGATACCAACAACAACCTCAAGGTAAATGAAATTCCTAATCTCAGGCCAGTTAAGTGCTTGAATTAAGGGAATTGGTAGTGCCAAGCCACTTGTTTCGATAATTATTGATTCGATAGGAGGATTAAATTCTAGGAGAGCTTTTATTGATGGGACAAAATCATCTTGAACAGTACAACATAAACATCCATTGTTTAATTCAATTACACAGTTTTCTTCAGATTTATCACATTTATCACAACTTTTAATCAAATCACCGTCAATTCCAACATCACCAAATTCATTAATTATTAATCCAAATTTTTTATTACTATTTTTTAATAGATATCTTAGAAAAGTTGTTTTACCTGAACCAAGAAATCCCGAAACAACTATAACTGGTATTTTTTTTTTCATCTTTAATAATTAACAACCTAAGCTATACTCTGTACTCTCTCCTGTAGAACTATTTGTGCCATTTGCAATCGCACATAATTGTTTTTGTTGTGTACGACTAAGAACAGCATCAGTAAAATCTGCACCATCTATTTTTGCTCCCTCAAAATTACTCTCCATTAATAAAGCATTTGTAAAATTAACATCCGAAAGATCTGCATCTGTAAAGTCTGTTGCATAAGCTAGTGCATCTCTTAAATTGGCTCCAGTAAACTTTGAGTTTTGCAATTTACTATTATTGAATACCGCGCCCTCTAAGTTACTTTCACTGAAATTAAACCCATTCAAATCAAACTTAACGTATTCGTTTCCGCTTAAATCTTGACCATGCATATCTGGCTCTAAATTAAGGTCTTGTTGGTTTCTAATCTCAGGAGGTCTTTTAGCCCATGCAGAATTTACAGAATTAAAAAATAAAATTCCAACGAATAACAAAGTAATTAATGCATTCTTTAGTGAGGGGAAAACAATTGATTTAATCATAATAAGACTGTATTTTAGAACTTAGGTATTTAAAGATTGTAAGACTATTTTATAGGAAAATATATGGCAATGTCACTAAAGGTTATTGTTCCTCCTCATCCATTAATAAAACATTGGCTTTCAATATTGCGAGAAAAAAATACACCAAATATTTTGTACTCAACAGGATATGAACAATTAGGGAAATGGCTTACATATGAAGCATTACGTAATTGGCTGCCATATAAAAAAGAAATAATAAATACTAATAATGGGAATGCAGAAGGATTCTTTATTAATAATGACTATCCAATAAAAGTTATCGCAATGTTGCCCGAAGGGTTATCTCTTTGGTTTGGATCTAAAGAAGTAATTCCCAATTCAACCGTTTCATTAGGAGAACTTCCTAAAACTATTGAGTCAAATGAAGGAATTATTTTTTATTCGGAACAAATAACGACAAAATCAGCAACATTAGAAACTTTAATTAAATTAAAGAATTTAGGTGTTGATTCCAATAGGATTTTGTTAATAACTGCTATTAGCTCAAATAAAGGATTAAATGAAATTGCGAAATTATTCCCTAATCAGGTAATCTATACTTCTTGCATAGATGAAGAAGATGAAAATACAAAATTATTGGTACCGGGTATTGGAAATCCTTTATTGCGTTTGAGTACTTTATTTCAAGATAAGAACTAATATAGAATATAGGAGTAAATATTTTACCAATGTCTGAATACAGAGATTCGTCTTCAAATAATCTTTTATCATTAATTAGCGGTGCTTTTATTGGAGCAGCAGGTCTAGCTTGGTGGTTAATATCTGAAGCAGACAAAAGAAAAGAGGAAAAAAAACAAAAAGCAATGATGTATTCCTCCAGAATTCAAGACGGCTCTGAAGCGATTGATTCAAATGAAAATATAAATGAAGTTGAAGGAGAGAATCTGGAGAAGAAAGTTGAGCAACTAAATTCTGCAATTGCTGATGTGAGGAAGCAACTTGAAGAGTTGGGGCAATAGAATAAAAAAGGTTCTCAAATAATATGAATAAACTCAGATCATCTGCAATAACCCAGGGTGTGCAAAGATCCCCTAACAGATCGATGTTAAGAGCTGTTGGATTTAATGATGAAGATTTTAATAAACCTATTGTTGGAGTTGCAAATGGATACAGCACCATAACACCATGCAATATAGGTTTAAATAAGCTAGCTCTAAAAGCTGAAGAGTCAATAAAAAGATCAGGTGGGATGCCTCAGATGTTTGGAACGATAACAGTAAGTGATGGCATTTCCATGGGAACAGAGGGCATGAAATATTCCCTAGTTTCAAGAGAAGTTATTGCCGATTCAATTGAAACGGCATGCAATGCTCAGAGTATGGATGGAGTGCTTGCTATAGGTGGATGCGACAAAAATATGCCAGGTGCCATGATAGCGATTGCAAGAATGAATATTCCCTCAATTTTCATTTATGGAGGCACAATAAAACCTGGAAAGTTGCATGGAGAAGATCTCACTGTTGTTAGTGCATTTGAAGCTGTTGGACAATTAACATCAGGCAAAATAAATGAAGAAAGGCTAATCCAAGTTGAGAAAAATTGTATTCCTGGTGCTGGTAGCTGTGGAGGGATGTTTACAGCTAATACAATGTCTGCAGTTATTGAAGTATTAGGGTTAAGTCTTCCTCACAGTTCCACTATGGCTGCTGAAGATCTTGAAAAAGAACTAAGTGCAGATAAAAGTGCTGAGATATTAGTCTCTGCAATAGAAAAAGATATAAGACCTCTAGACCTAATGACTAAGAAAGGATTTGAAAATGCAATATCAGTAATTATGGCAATTGGAGGATCAACAAATGCGGTATTGCACATTTTAGCCATTGCAAATACTGCAGGAATAGATATCAACATTAATGATTTTGAAAGAATCAGACAAAAAGTACCCGTTATTTGTGACCTTAAACCGAGTGGTAAATATGTGACGGTCGATCTTCATAATGCAGGTGGGATTCCACAAGTAATGAAAATACTTTTGAATGCAGGATTAATTCATGGCGATTGCAAAAATATTGAAGGAAAAACCATCTCAGAATACTTACAGGATATTCCAGATAAGCCTTCAAAAAATCAAAATGTTATAAGAGACATAGATAACCCTCTTTATAAAAAGGGACATCTAGCGATATTAAAAGGCAACTTAGCGAGAGAAGGTTCCGTAGCCAAAATTAGCGGAGTAAAAAACCCTGTATTAACAGGTCCAGCAAAGATTTTTGAAAGTGAAGAAGATTGTTTAAAATCGATATTGAATAATGATATCAAAGCTGGTGATGTTGTTGTTATTAGAAACGAAGGGCCTGTAGGAGGACCAGGTATGAGAGAAATGTTAGCTCCAACATCTGCAATTGTTGGTCAAGGTCTCGGAGAGAAGGTAGCTTTAATTACCGATGGCAGATTTAGCGGGGGTACTTATGGTCTGGTTGTGGGTCATATAGCCCCAGAGGCTGCTGTTGGCGGAAATATTGCTCTAATAAAGCAAGGTGATTTAATTACAGTAGATGCTGTAAAGCAACTTATTGAAGTTGATTTATCTGACGAAGAATTAGAAAAAAGAAAAAAGGATTGGATAAAGCCTACACCAAAATACAAAAGAGGGATACTTTCAAAATATTCGAAAATCGTAAGCACATCAAGTTTAGGGGCTGTTACTGATTTATAGATCAGCTCAAAGTTTATTTTCTTAATCAATAAAGCTTTTTATCCTATTTGCTAAGTTTTCCAATCTAGAGCTGTATTTTGGTGATTTGCATTTTTTTCCATTATTGCTATTCATCCACAATGTTTTAACTCCACACCACAATATTGGTTCATCAGGAAAATTAAGCTTAGAGATAACTAAAACTAACTCTTTACTTGATTTAAAAAGTTCTAATTCTAGATCGTAAATTTCTAATCTTTTACCTTCTTTATCTCGACATAAGATATTAACCGTCAAATCAATATCTTCTTCTTCGATTTCATATTCACCATTTATTTTTACGACAGAATGCACAAAAGGTTTATTTGTTAAATCTGCTGACTTAGCGATTAAGCTCTCTATATTTTTAGATGGATTTTCAAATAACACTTATTGATTTAATTAAAACTTTAATGGAACCCTGTTTAAACTCATTATTAAGTAATCCATCATCACCAAACTTAGAGTGTAGTAGTTGCAATCTTCTAATTTTAGAGGGCTTGAATTTAAATGGGAACCGTACTTTATTAGCTCTTACTGAAGGTTTTAGTTCACTAAACGGAATTTGAACATTTGTTGTTCCGAATTTTTTTGTTGGGAATGATTTAATCCATCTAAGACCACCAGGAATAAATTCGGTTAGCCCAAGAAGATCATCTTCACAAGCGACAGCAAATTTAAAAGTTCTTCCTTGTCCATCAATATTTAATTCGAAGGATGAATTTTCAGATATGTTTAAAGAGGGTTTATAAATAGGCGATCTGCAACTGACAAATCCTCCTGCTTTCTCGACAATATTACCCTTTAATAACAAACCAGAATTTGAAATTTCACAAAAAGCTGAACTTGATCCACCCATAACAGTGTCATTTAATGTTCCCCAACCATCGAACTCACTTTTCTGAAATAAAAATTTTTTCTTACTCATTAAATAATTTAAATTATTAGATAGACTTTAACTAAATTTATAATTCTTTTGCTGAATCCTGATCACAAAATATTGAAATTTGATTAATAGATTTTATTAATTTTGATGGTGTTCTATCTGGAGGCTCTTTTTCATCTAATAACCTCTCAAGAGCAATCCTTTTATTGGCTCCACTAACCAAAAAAACTATCTTTGATGAGGCTGAAAGGACTTTTGGGGTTAATGAAATTCTTTTTAATCCTTTGCCTTCATTAAAAATCACAAAATCATCTACATTATTATTTTTTTGATAAGGAAATAGTGAAGCTGTATGACCATCGTCTCCAAGACCTAATAAAGTTAAATCAAAGGAGGGAGGGTTTGATCCGCATTTTTCAAATAATTTAGAAAGAAATTTATTTTTTGTAGCTTCATCATCAGCGTTTAAATCATTAAAAATTTCATAAAAATAAGCTTTAGATCCAAAATTAGTTAACAAAGAATTTTTCAACATTAACGAGTTACTTAATTCTGAATTTGGATCAACACATCTTTCATCTCCTAAAAAGACATCAACCATATTCCATCGAAGATCACTATTAGATAAAAGCTGATACACAGATTTAGGCGTTGAACCTCCACTCACACAAAATTTGAACCTGTCTTTCTTTTTTAGAGTATGAATAATGTCATTTTCAATAAACTTAAAAACCGCAATTGATAGTTCTAACTTGTCTTTGTATATTTTTAAAGTGTATCCATTTTTGACCTTCTCAATCATTTCATCCATTCAGTATGAAAACTTCCTTCCTTATCAATTCTTTCATATGTATGAGACCCAAAACAGTCTCTCATTGCCTGAACAAGATTCTGAGGAAGTCTATTTGTTCTATAACTATTTAAATAATCTAAAGTACTGGATAAACATGGGACTGGTATCCCAGCTTTTGAGGATAGAGAAACTACTTTAGCTAAGTTATCTAATCTTGTCGCAATTTCATTATTGAACCAATCATCAAAAATTAAATTTTTTAGATTAGGGTCTTTGTTGTAAGCATCTTGTATTTTACTTAATAATTTTGATCTAATTATGCAACCACCCTTCCATATTTGAGCAATTGAAGGCATATTCAAACCATAGTTATATACAGCGGATGCTTCTCTTAAAATGTCCATACCTTGGGCATAGCTAGCTATTGTGGCAAGAACTACAGAATCAAATAAAGGTTTCATTCCATCAGATATATTTCCTAAATCAAAATCCTCTATCTCTTTATTTGGAATAGTTTTTTCAATCTCACTACGTTGCTCTTTTAAAGAACTCATTACTCTTGCATTTAAAGAAGCATAAATTGTTGGGACTGATACCCCCAGTTCTAAAGCACTTACAACAGTCCATAACCCAGTCCCTTTCTGGCCAGCTTTATCTAATATTTTCTCCACGACATCACCTCCAGTTATCTCATCTTTTGTATTTAGACAAATCTCTGTTATCTCAACAAGATAAGAAGCTAATTCATCAGTATTGTTCCATATACCAAATACTTCCGACATTTGTTGACCGTTCATACCTTTGACTCTCTTCATAAGGTCATAAGCTTCTGCAAGTATTTGTTCAATTCCATATTCAATTCCGTTATGAACAGTTTTCACAAAATGACCTGAGCCTCCTGGTCCAACATATGCAACACATGGACCGTCTTCAACCTTGGCAGCCATTTTTGTTAATAAGCTTTCTATGGCATCATATGAAGCCTTAGTACCTCCAGGCATCATACTTGGCCCTTCTAAAGCCCCCTTAGCACCACCAGAGACTCCCATTCCAATGTATCCAAAACTTTTACTTTCAAGAGTATTTACCCTCCTTTCCGTATCTTTAAATTGAGAATTACCACCATCTATCAATAAATCTCCTTCCTCGAGATATCCAGAAATATTATCTATAACAGCATCTGTTGCGGGTCCAGCTTTTACCATCATGAGGATTCTTCTAGGTCTCTCTAGCTTATTAACAAATTCTTGAAGAGTTTCAGCTCCCTTTATATTCTTTCCAAGACCTCGACCTTGTAAAAATTCTTCAGTTTTTGAGAAAGTTCTATTAAAAACTACACTAGAAAATCCGTTTCTCTCTGCGTTAAGAACTAAATTTTCGCCCATAACACCAAGACCTATTAAACCAAAATGTGCCTTGGACATAAAAAATTAAAAAACTCAATAAATATAGTGTGCCTACAAGTCAGCAAAATTGCTCAAAAAAAATACTTATGTCAGCGAAAAATGATCGAAAAGATTTAAATGACAGTTCCGTTTGCAATAGTGGCATTTTTAACTACTACTACAATTCCATTCCTTATATAGAAACCTAATTCTGGCTTATCTGCTTCTTCTACTCGATCTTTATTAATGATTACGACATTATCTCCAATTCTTGTATTCTTATCAAGTATTGCTCTTTTTACAGTAGTTCCCTCACCCACTCCAAGAGGAGTTCCACCTCCTTTTCTTAATTCAATTCTTTCTTCGGGAGATTCAAAGAAATCGGCACCCATTACTAAAGTATCCTCAAGAACAGAATCACTTTCAATCCTGCTTCTTACGCCTAGCACACAATGCAAAATACTGCATGACTTCAGAATAGTTCCTTCGCAGACTATAGAGTCAGTAATTTGAGCATCTACAAGTTTAGAAGGGGGCAGAAATCTTGGTCTTGTATAAATTGGAAATTTTTCATCATAAAAACTAAATGGAGGTTTTGGTTGCTCTGTTAATGCCAAATTTGACTCAAAGAATGCACCAATAGTTCCGATATCTTCCCAATAATCATCAAAAACATAGCTCTTAAGATTATCACCCCTTTTCAAAGCTTCAGGAATTATGTCCTTACCAAAATCTGTGTAATTAGGAAATTTATTTAAAAGATCAAAAAGGGTATTTCGACTAAAGACGTAAATCCCCATAGAGGCTAGATAAGGTTTTTCTGCGGCTGATTCCTTAGTTAATCCAAATTTCGAAGTATCTACAGCCATTGCCTTCAACTTCTCCCCGGTTGGCTTTTCACTAAATTCTTTTATATTTCCCAAATCATCTGTTCTCATGAGGCCAAAACCTTCAGCCTGAGCTTGATCAACAGGTAATGCTGCAACAGTTAAATCTGCACCATTATCTCTATGATGTTGAACAAACAAACTGTAATCCATCCTATATAGTTGATCACCAGACAATATCAAATACTCATCAACATCCCATTCTTGAAATAACCATTGGTATTTTCTTACGGCATCAGCTGTACCCTCAAACCACGTTGGACTATCAGGTGTTTGTTGAGCAGCTAATACCTCTACAAATCCTTGACCAAAAGGTCCATTAAGATTATAAGTTCTTCCGATATGTCTATTAAGAGATGCACTATTGAACTGGGTCAATACGTACATTTTTTCAATACCTGAATTAATACAATTACTAATTGGTATATCAATTAAACGATACTTACCTGCCAATGGGACAGCAGGTTTTGCCCTCATTTTTGTTAAAGGGTAAAGTCTAGAACCTTTTCCTCCTCCGAGGATAATGGCCAACACACGCTTCATTCAATCTAATGGAGGTATAGATACAACTTCTTAAAGTAACTGATTATGGGCAGATTTAGAAATAGGAATGGTCAGTTTGCAAAGGTATTTCGATAAATCACTAGAAAAACTTAATATAAATAAAGGAAATTCAACTATTTTTATCATCTTCTACCAAAGAAAACAATTTTTCGACGATTTTTAAAGAAGCTTGTCTTTCCTCTCTTGATTGAGGACTCCTTAACTTAGTAACAGGAGTGTGAAGTATTTTATTAATAATACCTTTAGTAAGTGCTTCAACGACTTTTCTTTCTCGAGCAGAAAAATCTGGCCCCATCCTACTAAGCGCTTTTTGTAATTCTTCTTTTCTAATTAACTCTAAATCAGATCTAAGTTTATTAATAACGGGAACCGCCTCTAAACTTGCCCACCATTCTAGAAAAATGATTCTTTCTTCTTCGACTAAAGATTCTGCTTCCTTTGCAATTTTCTGTCTAAATTCTTGATTTCTTGAAACGACCTCTTGTAAGTCATCCACATCAAATGATTGTATAAATTCATGCTGTTTAACATCATTAGATATATTTCTCGGTACACCGATATCAATAAATTTAAGTTTATTACTCAAATTTAATTTTTCAATTTTAGCTAAATCAATTATTGGATCTTCAGAGGCAGTACTAGTGAAAACTAGAGAAGATATTGATATATTTTTATCTAATTCATTTAACCCTTTACAAACAATCTCTAAGTCTGGGAAGTCCACCGCAAGATTTAATGCTCTATCAATATTTCTATTGACAAGAATAAGTTTATGACATCCTTTTGATTTTAAATGAGTTATTAAAAGCCTACTCATTCGTCCAGCTCCAACAACAAGAACCTTCTCTGATTCCAAACTTGCAAGAGTATCAAACCCTTTTTCTTGGCCAATTTTTAATTGAGCTAGTTCTACCGCCGCTGAACTAATTGATACTGCTCCAGTCCCTAAATTTGTTTCAGATCTAACTTTTTTACCAGTACTAACAGATTGGGTTAATAGTCTATTAAGAATAGGCCCAGTAGATTGATTTTCTTGTCCTAATCTCATCATTTTTTTTACCTGAGAAAGGATTTGTCCTTCGCCTAAAACAAGACTATCGAGACCTGCAGAAACTTTCATTAAATGCAAGACTGCATCTTCTTGTCTAAAGCAAAAAAGATGTGGATTCAAATCTTCAAAAATAATTCCGGAATAATTTGATATAAATTCTTTAATTGATGAAATACCAGTATTTTTATCCTTTACTAGCGCATATATTTCTAGCCTATTACAAGTACTTAAAATTGACACCTCTAACACGTCAGAGAAAGCTTTTAATGCTTCCAATGATTCTGTTATGGTTTGGTCAGGAATACTTAACTTCTCACGCACTTCGACAGGTGCCGTGCGATGACTTAGTCCGACGACAACAATATGCATAAAATTAGAAATAAATTTTTAAAGGCTGATACTCTTAGCACCATCTTTTATATGGACAGTATTTGTGAATCTTGCAGTACTATCTAATGTACTTATTACTAGACTGCTTGTCCTAACACAATCCCTTTCAAATTTAACCCCGTCAAATAATAATCCATCAGTTATTCCACTTCCAGCGAAAACAACATTTTCTCCCGATGCCAATTCGTTAGCTTCATAGATTTTATCTATATCGGTTATACCCATTTCATTTAGGCGTTTTATATTGCCTTCTTTTGTGTAATCAGCCCATTCAGAAGTTTGAGCAATTGCTGGATCATAAACTAGTTGTCCTTGAAAGTGCCCACCTAGAGCTCTCATTGCAGCAGCCGAAATAACGCCTTCTGGAGCTGCACCTATACCCATCAAGCAATGTGTTCCAGTCCCTGCAAAACCACATGCAATCGCAGCTTGAACATCACCATCGGAAATAGGTTGAACTTTTGCACCACATCCACGAATCTCTTTAATTAAATCTTTATGCCTTGTTCGATCCATTACAACAATAGTAAGTTCATCAATAGAAATATCTAAGCAATCACTAAGTATTTTCAAGTTTTCAGTAGCCGAATTTCTAATATCTACTTTCCCTTTAGCGACAGGAGGAGCTGCTAATTTGTTCATATAAAAATCAGGTGCATTAAAAAGACCACCGGTATCTGAAGCTGCCAAAACAGCCATAGAACCTCTTTGATTATTTGCACAAAGATTAGTTCCTTCACAAGGATCAACAGCAAAATCAACACCTGGACCACTTCCACTCCCTACCTCTTCACCTATATAAAGCATAGGTGCTTCATCTCTTTCACCTTCTCCAATAACAATTTTCCCTTTCATTTCAATTTTGCCCATTCGCAATCTCATTGCTTCTACCGCTGCAGCATCAGCTTCATCTTTTTGACCAAGTCCTGTTAGTTTTGCTGAAGCAATTGCTGCTTGCTCGACAACTTCGAGAATTTCTTGAATTAAAGTTTGATTCACAATTAAATTTTTGGGGATTTTCTAAAAGGTTTTGAGTATAATCTCATAAAAAATGTCATTTTTTATGAGAATTATTATGCTAGTAAGCTTTTTTTAACTCTTTACAGCTGTTACTTTATCAGGCCGTGACTTGAAATTAGGAATAAACAACTAAATATAGTATCTTTATTAAATATTTTAAAAATTAAATGACTGAGTCAAATCAAACGAATCTAGCTGGTGTAAATAGACCAATTCAAATAATACCTTCAGTTTTACCAGCAGATTGGGCAAATATGGGAGCATGTGTAAAAGAACTTGAGGAAGCTGGGGTAGATAGAATTCAATTTGATGTAATGGATGGAAATTTCGTACCAAATCTTACATTCGGTCCTGAAATGATTGCTGCATGCAGAAAATATTGCAATGTCCCTTTTGAAACTCAATTAATGGTGAGCCAATACAATTGCGAGACCATGATTGAATCTTATGTAAACGCTACAAAAGGGGCGAATGGTGAACCAGGAGTAGTTATAGCTCATGCCGAAGCAAATATTCATTTACATAGAGTTCTCGGAAGAATCAGAGATCTAGGAGGATCTCCTTCTGTAGCATTAAACCCTCATACTCCTTTTGAAATGATTAAAAACATTATGGATATGGTTGACCATGTTTTGGTTATGACAGTTAATCCAGGCTTTGGTGGACAAGCTTACATACCAACAATGCTTAATAAAATCAGAGAAATAAGAAACTTTATTATTGAAAAAAACTTAAATGTCGATATTGAAGTTGACGGTGGTATAAAAGCAAATTGGACTATTTCACAATGTGCCGATGCTGGAGCAAATTGTTTTATTGCAGGCAGTGGAATGTTTGCCTACCCAACATTAAAAGAAGGATGTGAAGACTTGAGAAAAGTTGCGCAAGAAGCCCAAAATGGTAAGGTTCTCTCAGAACCTTAATAAATACTTTTGGAGATTATCAAATCATCCAAATATCCATCCATAACTATGTAAACCTACCCCTAAAAAATTAACTCCTAAATAGCATACTAAAACTACCAAGAATCCAGTAGTAGCCATTAAAGCTGGTTTTCTACCTTGCCAACCTTTACTAATTCTCATATGTAAATAAGCTGCATAAAATAACCATGAGATAAATGCCCAAGTTTCTTTTGGATCCCAACTCCACCAAGTACCCCATGCTTCATTAGCCCAAACCGCACCTGAAATTAAACCGAGAGTTAAAAGAACGAAGCCTATTAATATTGATCGATAACTTAGTGTATCTAATTCTTCTGAATGAGAAAATTCAACAGAATCAACCATTCCATTTAAAGAAATATTATTAGATATTTTGTACCCTCCTATGCCTGTGGAACTACTTCTGATTTGAAGCGGTTGATTTTTATTACTAAACAAAATAGAAGCTGAAAGTAAAGAGCCTATTACAAGTGCTGCATAACTAAGCATTACAACACTCACATGCATTATTAACCAACTAGATCTCAAGGCTGGAACTAAGTTGGACGATAATTTTAAATCTTCAGGCAGGACAAAACAAGCAAAAGCTACAGTAAGCAATTCAATAAGTATTGCTATTGAGGGGATTACGGGAGATTGATTCTCTCTTTCAATTAATAGCTGCCCCATCGAGATACCCCAAGCGAGGAAATAAAGGGATTCGTATAAATTACTTACTGGAAAATGTCCAGAAATAGACCACCTAAAAATTAATTGTAAAGCTATCAAAAAATTAAATGAAATCGTAAGTAAACTCACTGCAAATGAAGATTTCTCTTTAAAAAGGGCACCTAAAGATAACGGTAAATTAACCAATAAAGTATAAAAGGCTAAAATTCCCAAAAATGCAACTGGGTCAGATACAAAACTTTTTAAGAGATTATCTAATATCATTCCAAGAATTTAGACCAGTCTAAAATTTATAATGACTAATAAATAATAATTTAAATCAATCATGAATGAGTAAATATTTAATAATTAATTCTTAATTTTTAAATAAGAAGTTCAAAGTTGGAAATTATCGCCTAGATAAAACTTCTTCACAATTGTATTTTTAGCTAAATCGATTGATGATCCATAAGCTAGTATTTTACCCTCACTTAAAACATAAGATTTATTTGTAATTAAAAGGGTTTCTCTCACATTATGGTCTGTAATTAGAATCCCAACCCCATTTCTGCTTAATTTAAGAATTAATTTCTTTAAATCGTTAACAGCTAAAGGATCGATTCCAGCAAATGGTTCATCTAATAACAAATATTTAGGTCCTTTTCTTCCAACAGAAAGTGCTCTCGCTATTTCGCACCTTCTCCTCTCTCCTCCTGAAAGTTGGAAACCATAGTAATCAACAAACTTATTCAAATTAAATTCATTTATTAGTTGTTCTCTCCTATTTCTAATTGCCGCTAAACTGCAAGGTGAATTTTGCAAAGCCAAGTCAATATTTTCCTTAACGGTAAGATCTCTAAAAATACTGGCTTCTTGAGTTAAATAACCTAATCCAAGTCTTGATCTAATAGGGAGTGGTAGCTTGGTTATGTTTTTACCATTCATTAAAACTTTACCTCTATCTGGTTTAATATTCCCAACCGCAAGATTAAAAGTAGTGGTTTTCCCTGCTCCATTTGGTCCCATCAATCCTACAACTTCTCCAGGATTAACAGTAATAGTGACGTCCTTTACGATTAATCTTCCTTGAATTGAAAGAGATACATTTTGAATTTTTAAGTTCATCTTCTTTGAGATCGATTAGTTATCTTACTTTCTTGAAAAAAAAGTGAAATAGAAAACAATAATTTTTTTAAATAGAAAGATATATTCATCAAAGAAGTTTCAAGAAGGGCTTATCATTTTCATTTAATATTTCACTACGTTGTAATTTCCTCAATAGATCTTCCAAACATCTGCAGAAGGACTCAAGATCAATACCTAAATTAATCTTGGTTCTGGTTTTTATTCTACCTAACCCCTCTCCCAACAAAATAGTGGCGCCGTTTAAATTACCCTTACTTAAGTGAAACTGCGAGACGGATACTTGTAAAATCCCCTGGATAACTTGTCTTTCGTCACCATCAACAGTATTCCAAATTTCTTCAAAAGCATCATGAGCCTCATACCATTTATGATTATTAAAAAGACTCAAAGCAATAAAAAATGAATCTTTAAAACTTTTTGTGCTTTCTTCATTCATGTAACTAATTCTTAATATTTTTTCTTCTTATTTATTTTTCTCATTCTTATAGAATCCGGTGTTACCTCTAGCATTTCATCAGGACCAATATATTCGAGTGCTCTTTCAAGAGTAATATCTACAGGAGACTGCAAAGTATCAAGCTCTTCTGCCCCAGCGGACCTCATATTTGTTAACTGCTTAGTTTTGCATATATTCAACTCAAGGTCTTGAGGTCGATTATTCTCTCCAATTATCATTCCCTTATAAACCTTAACTCCAGGTTTAATAAAATAGACTCCCCTATCCTCAGCATTTTTTAATGCATAAAATGTGGCCACACCTTCCTCAAAAGCTATAAGAACTCCATTTCTCCTAGTCTCAAAATCTCCCATTTTTGGTTTATATTCATAAAAAGAATGACTCATAATACCCTCACCCCTGGTAATTCGCACAAATTCACCACGAAATCCAATTAGTCCTCTTGATGGCACAAGAAATTCTAATTGGGTTCTGCCATCTGAACTTGTCTGCATGTTTTTCATCTCTGCCTTTCTAGATCCAAGTTTCTCTATACATGAACCAACAGACACTTCAGGTACATCTAAAACCAAAGTTTCTATAGGCTCACATTCAACATTATCGATTTCTCTAAAAATTACTTGAGGTTGTGAGATTTGAAACTCAAACCCCTCTCTTCTCATAGTTTCTATCAAAATCCCTAAATGTAATTCTCCTCTTCCAGAGACTGAGAACCTGTCAGGAGAATCAGTTTCTTCGACCCTTAGGGCAACATTTGTTAATAGTTCCCTCTCCAATCTATTTTTTAATTGTCTACTAGTCACAAATTTCCCTTCTTTCCCAGCGAATGGGGAATCATTAACAACAAAAGTCATATTTAAGGTAGGCTCATCAACTTTGATTAATGGTAGAGGATGAGGAGAGTCGGGACATGCTATGGTCTCTCCAATATTAACGTCATCGAAACCAGAAACAGCAACAATATCACCTGCAAATGCCTCATTTATATCAATTCTTTGTAACCCTTCAAATCCCAGAAGTTTACTAACCTTACCCTTAATAGTTTTTCCATTTTCTTTTATTAAACAAGCTTGTTGACCACTTTTTATGGTTCCATTATGAATTTTTCCAATTACAATTCGCCCTAAGAAATCAGAGTAGTCCAAAGTGGTTATTTGCAACTGAAAAGGCTTTTTTGAGTCTCCTACTGGGGGTGGGACATGTCTAATAATAGATTCAAAAAGAGGCATCATATTGTCACTATTTGATTCCATCTCTTCTTTAGCGAACCCAGATAGGCCGCTCCCAAAAAGATAAGGAAAATCGCATTGATCATCATCAGCTCCTAATTCTAAAAATAAATCAAGGACCTTATCGATTGCTATTTCTGGTACTACTCTTGGTCTATCAATTTTATTTACAAAGACTATAGGCCTAAGTCCTTTTTCTAATGCTTTTTTTAAAACAAATCTTGTTTGAGGCATCGGCCCCTCATTTGCATCAACAATAAGCAAACAACCATCAACCATTCCCAAAACTCTCTCAACTTCTCCTCCGAAATCTGCATGTCCAGGTGTATCTATAATATTAATTCTCGTGTCTCGGTAGTTTACTGCAGTATTTTTTGAGAGTATTGTAATTCCTCTTTCTCTCTCAAGATCATTTGAATCCATTACACATGTAGGAATAACTTCATTATCTCTAAATATTCCAGATTGAGATAACAATGCATCCACAAGGGTTGTCTTCCCATGATCTACGTGAGCAATAATTGCAACATTTCTAATTTCTTTTATCGAAGATGACATTTATAAATTTTATATAAATAGTGAATTGACTTTATTAAGGCTAACTCAAAGAATGCTTATTATGAAAATTTTATCTTTAAGACTTTGAAAAACATAATCATATTGAATAATTTAATAAATCAATTAGATTTAAAAATTTCTATTTGAACTTTCAAAAATTTTTAAAGCTTCTATTGATCCTTCATATCTCCAATGCCAGGGTTCGTAATCGATATATTTATTATCTTTGTCAAACGATAACTTAAAGTGAAACTTGGCTGCATTTTTTTTTAACCATCTAAAGGCTTGAGTATTTTCGAATTCGGTTTCAAAATCTGTCTCTCTTTGAGTAGCATCTCCAATATCAATTGCGAAACCAGTACTATGTTCAGAATATCCAGGAGGTGCTGAAACTCTTGCTCTTACTAAAGCTTCTTGATTTCTAATAGATTTTAAGGAATAAAAGATATCGTTTTGCAAATTTATTGATCTATAACCACTCAAGAAGACCAAATTTATCCCATCCTTTCTCGCTTCTTCTCTCATCTTTAAAAGGGAATTACGCATATCAGAATGCACTTCAATATTAGGTTCAATTAAAACAAGTTTCTCTTTCGGAATTTCGTTATAAGGTAGATGACCCAAAATTCTCTGGTCATGATTTCTCTCAACTTGAAATTTGTTATTAGTAGGAGGTTTTAATTCTATATTCCTTATCAACCGCAATACAGAAACTGATAAAAAAAGGAAAAGAAATGGAGAAAAAATTAATAATTTTTTAAAAAATATTAAATTAGAATTATTTAAGTAAGTTCTTTTAGCTACAGGTATATCAAATTGATTGATATCTTTGTTTAGTTCCAATATTTAGAGTTGAATTTGGAAAAGATATTTCGATATTAACTATTATTTTAAGAAATGCACTTTTATAAGCAAAAAAGATGTAGCTTTTATATACACTATTATTTTTTTTCGTATGTTGAGGGTTGCTGTTATTGGTGGAGGTCCTAGTGGATCATGTGCTGCTGAAATACTTGCTAAAGCTGGAATTAAAACATGGCTCTTCGAAAGAAAATTAGATAATGCAAAACCATGTGGAGGGGCTATTCCCCTTTGTATGGTAAAGGAATTTGATTTACCTGAATCAATTATAGATAGAAAAGTAAGGCATATGAGAATGATCTCCCCATCAAATAGAGAAGTAGATATTAGCTTAGATAGAGTTTATGGGAAAAGCGATAATGAGTTTATCGGGATGTGTAGAAGAGAAGTTATGGATGCTTTTATGCGTAATAGAGCATCAGATCTTGGTGCAACACTGGTTAATGGATTAGTTACTTCTATTGATACTGGCGACAATAATAAAGGGCCATATAAACTCTCATATTCAAATTTTACAAATGGAGATAAAAAAGGAGAGCTTAAAGAGCTTACTGTTGACCTTTTAATCGGGGCTGATGGAGCTAATAGTAGGGTTGCGAAAGCAATGGATGCTGGAGATTACAAAGTTGCTATTGCATTTCAAGAAAGAATTAAATTGCCCAAAGAAGAAATGAGTTACTACGAAGATCTCGCAGAAATGTACGTAGGCACTGATGTTTCACCTGATTTTTATGGATGGGTGTTTCCTAAATATGATCATGTAGCTGTTGGTACTGGAACAATGCAAAAAAATCAGTCATTAATCAAAGGACTTCAAGAAGGAGTAAGAAATAGGGCAAAGAAAAGACTTGTTAATGGTGAAGTAATAAAGGTAGAAGCACATCCTATCCCTGAGCATCCAAGGCCAAGGAGGGTAGTTGGGAGAATGGCATTGGTAGGTGATGCAGCAGGATATGTTACAAAAAGTTCTGGAGAGGGTATTTATTTCGCTGCTAAGAGCGGAAGAATGTGTGCTGAAGAAATTGTCGAAGCCTCAAAAAATGGTCAAGTTATTCCATCAGAAAAAGATTTAAAAAACTACCTTAAAAAATGGGATAAAAAATACGGCACAACCTATAAAGTACTAGAAATTCTTCAAAATATTTTTTACAGAAACGATTCTGCTAGAGAAGCCTTTGTTGAAATGTGTGATGATATGGATGTACAGAGACTTACTTTTGATAGTTACTTATACAAAAGAGTTGTCTCAATGAAACCATTACAGCAGCTTAAAATCACAATGCTTACGCTTGGTTCGATTTTAAGAGGAAAAGCCCTCGCTCCACTAAAATATAAACCCGTTGATAGTGCTGTTAGGGAAAATAAAGAAGTGGAAAAAATGCTAGAGAATTATTCAATAAAGGGGGGAATTAAAGTTAAGAGTTCAAAAGCGTAAAGTCAGCGATCTTTAAAGAATAATTTCTAATTAAGCTCAACAAATTGAGTCTATTATTTCTTATTTGCATATCATCTGTCATTACTAATACACCTTTTTCGTTATCAAATAAATCCTCAATAGTGTTTACATTAATCTCAAACAAATTTAGAAGTTCCAAATAATTGCAGCCACCTGTAGAAAAAAGTTTTTCTAGTTCACAAATAAATTCAAAAACCTTCAATTCACAATCTTTTTCAAAAAGATTCTTGTTTATATTATCTCTTGTTGAGAGAATGTCTGTGGAAAGCGAACTGCTATTAGCTAATTTACTAACCCTAGTAATTACCTTCTGAATTTCAACAAAAGTTTCCTTTTCTTTAAAATCCACAATAGATCTAATCCTATTTTTAAAATCAACAATATTTAATATTCTTTTTTGAGAAAGTTCATCAGAAGCGCAAACCGCCTTAATTATTTCTTTGCCTAGTGATATTTCTTCGAGATGACTAACAATTCTTTGAACTAAAAATTCATTTAAATCATTTACAACTTTCTCTTTTGAGAAGTTCAAATTAGGGAAAGAGATTCTCCAAAAATCAATAAGTTCGTTGAATAAATTTTCTAATGGCAAATCAAATTCATATTCCCAAATTATTTTAATAACTCCATTCAAACTTCTTCTCAAAGCATAAGGATCAGAGGATCCACTTGGACGCTTACCTGAAATAAAAATACTTATCAATGTTTCAATCTTATCTGCGATAGAAACTATCCCACCATATCTTGTAGAGGGCAAAGCATCTTTATAAAAAGCAGGCAAATAATGTTCAGCTACAGCCAAACAAATATCATCACAAAATCCTTCATTTTTGAGATATTTACCGCCCATTATTCCTTGTAACTCCGGGAATTCGTAAACAATTTCGCTACATAAGTCATTTTTACAGTATCTAGCAGCTTCTATTATTTTTTTATCTACTAAAGAATTATCATTTAAAAATATAAGAATTTTTTTAGTAACTTCAACTATTCTCTCTACTCTTTGAAAAATATTTCCCAATCCTTTCAAATAAGAAACAGATTTAAGTTTCTCATTTCTTTCAATTGAGGTGACTTTTTTATCACTTTCTACAAAAAACTTTGCATCTGAAAACCTTGCTCTCAAGACTTTCTCATTACCTTTGGCAATATTATTATTTGATTCTTCAAGACCATTTGAAATAACGCAGAAAGTTGTACTAATATTTTTTTCAGAGCTTAAATCTAGTTTAGAAAAACTTTTGTTTTTCAACAAAAGAGGAACGTATCTCTGATGACTTTTCATGACTGTTGAGAGAACTTCAACCGGAAGATCAAGAAATTCATCACTAAATTTGCCAATAATTAAGTCTGGCCATTCAACTAAATCAGTTAGTTCATTTAGTAATCCTACTGAAAGGTCAGCTTTCAGATTTAAAGATTTAGATGCCTGATTTATTAAACTTTCAATTTTTTCTTTTCTTTCTTTTCGAATAGCTATAACTCTATTTCGTTTCAATAATTTAAAAAAATCATCAGGATTCTGAACTTTTAAAACTTGATTGATTAACCTATGACTTTTTGTTTTATTACTTATTTTGATCTTTGGATCACATTCATTAAATTCAAAATTAAGAATTTCATCATTATAAATAGAGGCAATCCACCTAATAGGTCTTGAAAATTTTATGTTCCCAGCCCCCCATTTCATAAAACGAGGGCCTTGAAGACTCTTTACTAATTTTGGGATGATCAAAGACAAAGAAATTTTTGTTGATAGTCCTTTCTCAATTTTCTTTCCAAATACAAAATCACCCTTTTCTGTATTTTTTATTTCTAGCTCATCTACATCTATATCTAAGCTATTAGCAAATCCTAAAGCAGCATTAGTAGGGCATCCATTTAAATAAGCTGAATTTGCTTTAGGACCTTTTCTTTCTATTATCTTATCTTCTGCATAATCAACTAAACCTTCAAGAAGTAGAACAATCCTCCTTGGTGTGGAGGTAACAACTATATGTTCGAATTTGATTAACTTTTTGTCCAATTCAAATTCTATTAGAGATTTAAATTGCTCTAGAACAGAATGAGAAAATTTTGCGGGCAACTCTTCTGTTCCTATCTCAAGTAAATATTTAGACAAGAAAAAAATATGACTTTACTTACTATAATTTACTACCAGTTAAATAAGCTTTTCGCTAATGTATAAAAAGAGATATTTTTTGGTCCTTTGATCAAGGTTGAGAAAGTAAAAAAGAAAAAAGATCCTTCCAACGAAGAAACTGTTTGCTTGGCAAATGGATTAGAAGTTTCTAAATTTGAAAATTTTAAAAAAAGTAGTCAATTTCTTAAAGAACCACTTGCTACGGAATTAGTCAATGAGAGCGATCATTTTACCAATGATGCAGTTCAGTTATTAAAATTTCATGGTAGTTATCAACAAGATAACAGGGAAAATAGAAGGCCGGGCAAAAGTAAAGATTGGCAAATGATGCTTAGGTTAAGAAATCCAGGCGGTGAAATCCCTGGGAAATTATTTTTAGCATTAGATGAATTATCTAACAAACTAGGTAATGGAACACTTAGGGCCACTACAAGACAAGCCTTTCAAATGCATGGAATTAGAAAGGAGAACCTAAAGGAAGTAATTCAAACAATAGTAAATTCAATGGGTTCCACATTGGCTGCATGTGGAGATATAAATAGAAACGTTATGGCCCCTGCGGCTCCATTTGATTCGCCAGACTATAATATTGCAAGAGCATTGGCAAAAAAAGTTGCAGATCTTCTCACCCCAATGGCTGGCCAAGGCACTTTTTTAGAGCTTTGGGCTGATGGAGATTTAGAGTACACCATAAAACCTGACAAAGATATTGAAGCAATTAGGAAGCTCCAATTCCAAGATAATGTTTTTAGTGGGATAAAAGATGAACCTCTTTATGGTTCAACCTATTTACCGAGAAAATTCAAATGTGCTGTGACAGTTCCTGGGGACAATTCTGTTGATCTTCTTACCAATGACATAGGAATAGTTGCCTTTACTTCTAAAGATGGAAACCTGGAAGGGTGTAACTTCTATGTTGGAGGAGGTATGGGTCGCGCACATAATAATGAAGAGACCTTTGCCAGAATTGCAGATCCACTTGGATATGTTGAGGAACCTGATGTTTATGAATTAATACAAAGCATTGTGGCTATTCAAAGAGATTATGGTGATAGAAAATCAAGAAAAAATTCGAGAATGAAATATCTTCTTCATAAAAAAGGTATTAAATGGTTCAAGAAAATACTTTTTGATAAGTATTTCAAAAAAGAAATTAAAAAAATCAGAAAAGAACCGGATAAAGTTCTTATTGATTACCTAGGTTGGCATAAACAAAATAAAACCTCCTACTTCGTAGGTTTACCATTATTATCAGGGAGATTATCTGGAGAGAAGAAGAATACCATCACAAGTATTGTTAAAAAATATAATTTAGATTTAAGACTTACTCCTAATCAAGATATTTTACTTTGTAATATCGCCAATAAAAATAAAGGTGAAATTCAAAAATCTCTTTCAAAAATTGGATACGAAAATTTAGAAAACATTAATGAAATACAAAGACATGCTTTAGCTTGTCCTGCTTTACCACTCTGTGGTCTTGCGATGACTGAAGCTGAAAGAATATTACCTGATGTATTAAAAAGGATTGAAAAATTACTATTGGATTTAAAAATACAAAAGACAATATTATTTAGAATGACAGGATGTCCAAATGGATGTACCAGGCCTTATATGGCCGAATTAGCACTTGTTGGAAGTGGGCAAAACAAATACCAATTATGGTTGGGGGGAAGTAAAAATCTACAAAGGCTAGCTAAACCATTCTTACAAAAAATGGAACTTAACGATTTGGAAAAAACTCTTGAACCATTATTTGATAAGTGGAAGAGTAATTTGGATTTGGATTTCGGAGATTTTATAAATACCCAAGATCAAAGTTCCATTTTAAACTTACTAAATGAGATTCAATAGTATTTAAATTTTTCCATAAAGGGCATATTCTTTTTTGTTTTTCCATGCCCATAATTGATCCCCATAACTAAAATGCCACCATTCATTAGGATGTTGAACAAAACCAAATTTAGTCATAATTTCCCTTAATAAATTTCTTCTACTATTCCAAATAATTGCTTCTTCATTCTTCATGTTTGCATAAAAATCAGGATTTGAGGTATCATCCATCTGATCAACAGTGCCTCCCATTTCAACAAGATTTCCGTCTTTATCAGATAAACAAACATCTAGGGCGCCCCCAGTTGAATGAGGGGGAGGGCACCAAGAATCATAAGAAGGATATGCCCAAAATTTTTCAACTTTTTTTAAAATAGATGGAAAAGATTTTATATTTTTAAAAGAAGCATCAATATCGGATTTTTCACATTCTAATAAAAATGCTCTTTTAAACATAAATTCCTGGACTTCTAAAGGTCGCCAACTGTCATAAATTAAAAGGTTAAAACAACTTTGTGATACGAAATAATCACTTACTTTTACTAATCTATTTACAACCTCTTCTCTTAAATTCCAAATAGAAGTTTTATCTTTGTAAGGTGCTCCTAAATGAAAGTAAGGATGCGGATCTAAAAATTTTAAATAGCTAGGTATAGGTACTAATTTATCTCCATTATCTTTAATTGGTATTTTATTCCAAATTTTCAATTGAAATTTACAATTGATTTATAGTGGCATATATATCAAAAATTACAATGATAGTTTTCAATTCAAGAAATCATGAATAAATTTATTATCAGAATTATCAATAAGTATATTCCTTAAAGCAATATTTTCTTTTAAATCAGGATCATCACTAACAATCTTAATAGCCTCTTCACGAGCCTTATCAATAAGAAATTTATTGTTAGGTAAATTGTCCAGTACAAAATCAGGCAATCCGGATTGTCTATATCCTAAAATTTGGCCTGGGCCTCTAAGCTCCAAGTCTTTTTCAGCAATATAAAAGCCATCATTAGATTTTCCCAAAACACAAAGTCGTTTATTTTCAAATCCATTTTTATTGGAGGTTACCAGATAACAAAAAGATTTTGTTGATCCCCTGCCAACTCTTCCCCTTAATTGATGTAGCTGGGATAATCCAAATCTGTCAGAATTATAAATAATCATAATTGTGGCGTTAGGCACATCAATGCCAACCTCAATTACAGTGGTTGAAACCAATATATTAATTTGATTCTTTACAAAAGAATTAATGACTTCATTCTTTTCTTGTGAACTTAATTTGCCATGTAATAATCCAACTTTTTTGTTATGAAAGACCTCTTCTGATAAATGTTTGAATGTTTTCTTTGCGGAGCTTAAATTCATTTTTTCTGAATCTTCTATAAGTGGCAAAATCACATAAGCTTGCCTTCCCTTATTGATCTCATCATCAACAATCTTGAACAAGTTAGTTAAATCATCTTCTGAAATTATTTTTGTAGTTATAGGAATTCTCCCAGGAGGGAGTTCTGTAATTTGACTCACATCTAAATCACCATAAATGGAAAGCGCAAGAGTTCTTGGAATTGGTGTTGCTGTCATTGATAACAAGTTAGTATTTTCTCCTTTATTTAGTAATCTATTTCTTTGAGTAACTCCAAATCTATGTTGTTCATCAATAACAACCATCCCTAATGCATTAAAGATGACTTTATCCTCAAATAATGCATGAGTACCTACGAGGATATCAACTAATCCATTTTTCAAATTAGAGAAAATTTCTTTTCTCTTTTTAGGAGGAGTATTCCCAGTAAGTAGTTCAACAGAAACTAAAAGGGGGTTCAAATATTTTAATAAATTTTTATAATGTTGTTCTGCCAATACCTCTGTTGGGACCATAAATGCACCTTGCAGGTTTTTTTCAATGACTAGTAAAAGAGACGCTATTGCAATTATGGTTTTACCGCTTCCCACATCTCCCTGAAGCAATCTAGACATTGGTACCGGATTAGATAAATCTTTCTTAATTTCATTTAAAACATTTTCTTGAGATTTTGTTAATTCAAAAGGAAAAGTATTTAAATATTCTTTTAATAAAGATTTCTTTTGAGGTAATTGCAGGGAAGTTACATTTTTGTTCGTCTTTCTTTTTCTAAGTAGGAACTTTATTTGCAGAAGGAACAACTCATCAAAAACCAAACGTTTTTTTGACTCAATAAGTGCCTGTTGTGTTGGTGGAAAATGAATATTAATCAACGACTCTCCTTTTGATAATAAAGATAATGAATCAAGTTGCTTTTTACTTAAAATTTCTGGATATTGCTTTGCATAAATTAGTACCTTTTTCATAAGTTTTATAAAACTCATATTTGATAATGCTTCACCTAATGAATACAAGGGTAATATTTTGCCTGAGAAATTAAAATTATCATTGTTATCCTTAATAATTTCAATCTGCGGATCTATAAAAGTTTTGCCATAATCTGTTAATTTAACCTTGCCGGAAATTGCTAATTTGGTTCCAGGAGTATACAAAGATTTTTGAGATGTGAAGAAGGAGTAAGATCTAAATCTTCTTCCTAAAAAAAATTTTGTAACCTTTATTGAAGACGTTTCATCAGAAACTACAAAATTCATTATTGATAAATTACTATTCCTTTTACTCTTATGAATATAAAATCTTTTAACGTTTGCGATGCACGTGTATAAATTATCTGGTTTTAAGTTTATTATCTTAACTCTATTCGTATAGTCTAGATATGTTCTTGGGAAATAATTAATTAGATCTTTTATATGAAATATCCCTAATTCATTAAGCTTATTTTTATAAACTTTTCCAACATTTTTTATTAATGAAATATCTGAATCAAAAGACAAACTTGCATCAGCTTTATTCAGAAAAACATTATTAGAAATATTATTAGAACCCTCAATTTCTAGAGTTTTACCTAGTTTATAAAGATTTTTTCTTGTATCTATGATTAACCTTTTTCTTTGATTTTCATCTAATTTATTATATTCATTATATTTTTTAGAAAATTCAAAAAATATCCTTAAATATTCTTCTGAGATATTTAGATTATCTAGTTTTTGCAATGATTCATGCAAATAATCATTAAAATATTTTTCTCTTCCTAAAGTATTAATAAATTTGTTTTCAGTTTCAATAGTAAGAGACTTTTGAAGAGGTCTTATCCAATCTTTAATTAATTTATTATTATTCCTGCTAATAGTCACATTTGAAAAAAGAGTTATTTTTTCAATGTATTTTATTCAAAGTTATTTCTTTTTGCCTCCAATATGTCTCTTTTTTAATCAAATGCTGAAATTGACTTTTAAGCTCATTTATTTTGTTCCTTTGAATAGAAAGATTTAAATTTTCAAACTCTAACTCAACAGTAGATATATTGAAGAAAATAATGCTTGGAAAATTATTGCCATTTAATGGCGTCCGATTTAAGTTTAATTCTAAATTAATAACAAAAGGATATGGATGTTTTATCATAAAATTTTTGCCTACTAAGTAATCAAATGAATCTCTAGATATCATCTTTTTTATTAGATTTGCCTTGAATAATTCTTGGTTAATATCATATGAAAGATTCAATAATAAATTTCCCAATGAATTGTCTATTAAATCAAAATTATTAAGAAATTGATTTTTTGGTAAATTATCCATTTGTTTGATATTTTCTTTTTCTGAATGTCTTGATTTTTGCACCTTTTCTTCTCCTATTAACTCAAGTAGGGAGGAAATAAATTCTTTTTCAACTCCTAAATTTTCAATAATATTGTTTTTAGATAAATAATTATTATGATCTTTTTTATCTAAATCAATTGATACTAACTTCTCATAATTATGAGCTTGATAATATTCAGAGGTATTTGAAAAGTCTTTACTAATCTTGAATTGAGTGGCTTCTTTCAATTGATAACCATCTTCATATTGAAATTTTTCTTTTTTATCATTCTTTGTTTTTGTGGAACTATCAAAAATAGTAAAATTAATTTCCTTATTTGTATTTTTTTCAATTTCATTTATCTTTAATTGTTCTATTGTTAAAAAGGGCAAATTCCTAAATATTAATTTACTTATTTTTTTTTCAAAAAGACTACAGAATTCATTTTCATTTAAGAAATTATCATTAATTGTTGGATAACTATATGTTTGATTGAGGCCTTTTTCTACAGAGATGAAAAGTAGATCTCTTACGAGATTAAGATAAACTTCATATTCCTTATAAATATTTCTAGTTAATATTCTTTTTTGTATCTCTGCTCTCTCTAATTGAGAATTAATTTTATCTATATCTATGTAATTATTGAAATTATTCAAGTGACTAGTTTGTTTGCATTGATGCAACCTCTTCAGCAAAGTCCATCTGATTTTTTTCGATACCTTCACCCAATGTATATCTTGTAAAGCGTCTTACTTTGATATTTTCCCCAATTTTTGCAGCTGCTTGTTTAACAAGATCCTCAACAGTTAGAGAACTATCTTTAATGTAGGGTTGTGAAAGCAAAACAAGCTCATTTAGTCTTTTTGCTATTCTCCCTTCAACTATTTTTTCTTTAATTTGTTCTGGTTTTCCTGACAAATCATCTCTACCCATTTCAATCTGCTTTTCTTTTTCCACAACATCTTCTGGTATTTCATTAATTGATACATACTCAACATTTGGGCATGCTGCAACTTGCATTGAGACATCCTTCAAAAGAGATTGGAAGATATCACCTCTAGCAACGAAATCAGTTTCACAATTTAACTCTAGTAAAACTCCGACTCTTGATCCAGTATGTATATAACTACCAATCGAACCTTCGGCCGCTACTCTTCCTGATTTCTTTTCAGCACTAGCTATACCTTTCTTTCTTAACCATTCCAAAGCTTTATCTAGATTTCCTTCAGTTTCGTTGAGTGCTTTTTTGCAGTCCATCATTCCTGCACCAGTTTTGTCTCTAAGATCTTTTACAAGTTTTGCTGTAATGTTTCCCATTTGTAGTAATAAAAAATAGTGAATAATAAGTTTTAAATTGGAATTTAATTTTTTCTTTCGGCATTGGAGCCCTTTCTACCCTCATTTATGGCATCTGCAAGTCTTCCTAAAATAAGTTGCACAGATCTAACGGCATCATCGTTGCAGGGAATTGGAACTTCACACAAATCTGGATCGCAATTTGTATCCAACATTGATACTAATGAGATATCTAATTTTCTAGCTTCTAATACTGCATTAGATTCTCTTCTCTGATCAACCAGTACAACTACATCTGGTAATCTTCTCATACCCTTAAGTCCACCTAAGTATTTTTGTAATCTTTCAAGTTCTCTCCTTAATACTGCAGCTTCTTTTTTAGGCCTCATTGCTATTGAACCACTACTTTCCATTCTTTCTAGATCCTTTAATCTTTCAATCCTAGCTTTCATTGTTGTCCAATTAGTTAACATCCCTCCAAGCCATCTTTGATTTACATATGCGGCACCACAGCGTGTAGCTTCCTGAGCTACTACATCTGAAGCTTGTTTTTTTGTACCGACAAATAGGAAACGTTTACCGCTTTTTGCTGCGTTTCTAGTCCATTTATACGCATTGTTCATACACAATGCTGTTTTTACAAGATCAATAATATGAACTCCATTTCTCGCACAATATATGTACTTAGACATCTTGGGGTTCCAACGTCTAGTTTGATGCCCGAAATGAGCACCAGCTTCCATCATTTCTGATAGTGATACAACAGCCATAATTTAAAAAGGGTTTCGGGTTAGCCTCCATCTGACGGGAAATTAATATTAATAAATCACCCGAAACTGTCAGATGTGTGGATTTAATTTCAACGATTCTAGCAAGTGATGTGTATTTCTAAAAGTTTTTTATCTTGATTTGGTTAACTGTTTAATGTAAATCATATTTAGAGGGATCCTAAGTATCTCAAGTGCAAGTCTATTTTTTTCTAATCGTACTAGGAATTTTAATGCAGGAAGGATTCTATCAACACTGATTAGTCCTCCCAAGCAAAGAATTTGCCAAAGTAAATTATGAAGAGGAGTTAATTGAATCATAAATCTAACCCTTAAATTTGGATGTTTCTTGTAAAACACTAAAGCCATCTTTGCTCTCTCTTTTTCTTGAGCTATTAATGAATCTATTTGTTCACAATTAAATGGCGGATGCCAATGAAAACCTACTGCATTTGGACATTTAATTAATTTTGTACCAATTTTTTTTAATCTTTCTCCAAGTTCTAAATCCTCCCAACCGTAGAGACTAAAAGAAGCATCAAATAATCCCACACTTAATATTAATTCTTTTGATATCGCAACATTCCCAGTAGCAAAGTAAGCAAATGAAGTGTCCATTATTTTATGTTTTTCACTCTGAGGATGCAGAAAATTAGATGTATTGACTACTGAGCCATAGGTAAAACATTTTTTATTATTTTTTCTCCAAGAGGCAAGTAATTTTTCTACGTGGCAATTTATAAAATTATCTAAAACAATAAGATCACTATCAATGAATATAATAACTTCATACTTTGATTTAATTACTCCCAGATTTCTTCCAAGTGCTGGCCCTCCATGTTCTTGCTGAAATAGAATAACGTGTGGGAGATTAGCTCTATTTTTGTTTATCCATGAGGTTGTCCCGTCAGTTGATCCATCATCAACTACTATCACTTCATAATTACTGATATTTGTATTTAATTTTTGATTTTCAAGCGCAAAGAGACATTTCTCTAATATAGGTAATCTATTGTAAGTCGGTATAACAATACTTACATTCATGATTACGTCTTAAATATGCATAATATATTGAACTTCAAAAGATAAAAATAAAAGATATTCCCTAATCAGCTGCACCGCCATTATTTGCTGTACCTGTAACGTTTCCACCATCAGGTCTTCCATCACTTCTTAATTTCCTTTTTTTGAATTTTCTAGCATAGGCTCGATTACGTTCCTGCTTTTCTTTTTTTAGATTCCTTCTCTTAGACATGAAATTTTTAACTTTTTATTATATTAGCTCACTATGAGCACCATATATTTTACCATCTTCCATATTTAATATCCTATCAGCCATATCAGAAATTCTTGGATCATGCGTCACCATAAGTACAGAACAATTTTGCTCTTTTGCTAGTTTTCTTAAAAGGGTTACTATTTCTCTTCCTGTTACGCTATCTAAAGCAGAAGTGGGCTCATCAGCTAATAAAAGTTTTGGGTTAGCAGATAAGGATCGAGCAATTGCTACCCTCTGTTTCTGACCTCCAGATAAGTCATTTGGCAACTTTTTATGATGTTCTTCTAATCCTACTGCTGACAACCAATTTCGTGCTATTTCACGTCTTTGCAAATATGTTAAACCTTTTATTAAATCGGCGCCCATTTGGACATTTTGTTCTGCTGTTAAACATCTCAGAAGATTGTGACCTTGAAAAATCATTCCAATACTTCTTCTAAGAATCTGACGCGTTTTCCTTGATGCTCCATTTAACTGATTATTTAATACAGTTAAATCTCCACTTTGACAGGTTCTCAAGGCACCAATTAATGTTAAAAGAGTCGTTTTACCACATCCAGAAGGTCCTTTCAAAAGAACCAACTCTCCTTTATCAATATTTAAATTAACGTCATTAAGGACTTGTTTTTTATTCTCATTTTTTCCATAAAAGTGACTCAAATTATTTATTGAGACTGTTTTAAGGTTTTTAACATTATTTTTTGATTTATTAGCTTTAACCATTTATCTTTAATTGTTAAAAAATTTCGGCAGGATCAGCATCAACTAATTTACGCATCGCAACAGCGGCGGAACCCATACACATAACTAAAACTAATACGAAAATTAAAATAGTTTTATCTGCGTCCATTATGATCGGGAGTTTAGTAGAACTTCTTATTACTGAGTAAAGTATTTGACCAGAGAAATAAGCAGGTAAATAACCAAACAATGCCAACAAAAACCCCTCTCTAGCTACGACAAAGAAAAGGGACTTAAGTCTATACCCCATTGCCAATAAGGTGGCGTACTCTGGGAGGTGATCTGTAACGTCACTATAAAGAATTTGATAAACGACCACACACCCTACAACAAAACCCATCAAGGCTCCCAAACTAAATATAAAACCTATTGCAGTACTATTTTTCCAATAATTCTTTTCAAATTCTATAAATTGTTTTTTTGTAAGAACTTTAACATCATTTGGGAGTGAGTTATTTAATATCCTTGAAATCAATTCAGGATCAGATCCGTTTTTTAGCTTTACCAAACCAATTTCTATACTGCCAGGAGGATTAGCAGGAAACAGTCTTAAAAAGGTTTCTCGACTAGTTATCAAATTACCATCTGCACCAAAAGATGGTCCTAACTCCACAAGGCCCTCAACAATTACTCTTTTTCCAGCAACCTCAGTCTCAACTTTTTTTTCAGATAAGAACCATTCTTCAATAGGTCCAAATTCAGGTCTAGATAGTTTATCAAAAAGAACTCTTGATGGATTTCTCAATTTATAAGCTTTCTTTGAGAATCCCTCATCTAAAAGGAGTGAATCGGAGGGATTAAAACCTAATGCAAGTATTGATCTAGTTTTAAGATTTTCGGGATTTCTCCAAAGTAGATAATTTAGATTAACGGGAGTAGTTTTTTCAACATCTTCTACTGCGAGAGTTTGAATTAACCTTCTTTTTGGGAATCCACTCATGCTTATAGAACTTTTTGATCTGGGACTTATCAAAACAAGATCGGCATCTAGAAGTTTATGAATAGTTACGCTCGTGTCAAATAAACCATCTCTAAAACCTAATTGCATAAACATCAAAATCCCTGCAAAACTTATTCCAGCTATGGCAACTGC